>NZ_JBGQQX010000053.1:0-13729 GCF_045528525.1 Ruoffia sp. FAM 26255
TGTCATCGATTGCACACAAACGGAACACGATTCCACGGAAATCCTTACACTACCGAACACCGTTGGAAGTATTTTTGAGTTACTTAGATGAAGCAGTTTTGTCTAGCTTAATTTGACAAATCAAAAAATCTAAAAACCTCCTGTCTCTCTTGTGAGAAAGACGGGAGGTTATGTTTATGTTGAGTTATTTGAGGTTCTTTAAAATTCTAGTGTTGAACCTGTTCTTTTTGAGATGGCTGCTTCATAAATTCTTTGAGCCGTCACAATATCTAATACTGCATTTCCTGTTGTATTGAAGTATGTAATTTCTTCATCTGACTCTCTACCAGCAGTCTTACCAATTAATAAGTCACCTAATTCTCCTGTCACTGATGCTAAATCAAATACACTTTTTTCGACTGCTTGAGTGAAATCACCACTTTCAACTAAAGCATCCATCGTATCACAGTAAACTTTACTTGCTCTTTGTAAAACAAGCGCATCTACTTCGGCCATTTGCGGCGTATAAGAGCCAACCCCATTAATATGAGCGCCTGGTTTCACCCACTCTCCATCAAAGGTTTTGACTGGTGACGTTGTCACAGACGTTATAATGTCAGATTCTCTAATCGCTGACTCTAGATTATGAGTAGTTTCAATACGGGTTTGATACTTTTCACCGTATAATTCTGTCATCTTTTTAGCAAAGCTTTCTGCACGTTCTTTATTTAAATCAGAGACATAAACTTGCTTAATGGGTCTAACTGCCAGTACAGCTTCTAATTGTGTTTCGGCTTGCCCGCCTGTTCCAATTAATGTGAAGACACTTGCGTCTTCCTTTGCTAGCATGTCAGTACCTGCACCTGCAACAGCACCTGTACGTAATTGAGTTAAGTAAGTACCATCCATAATAGAACACACTTGACCTGTCTCAGCATCTACTAATACCATGGTAGCTGGCACACTCGTTAAGCCTTTTTCAATGTTGCGTGGATAGACACTGACAATTTTGACACCTAAAGCATTCGCATCTGCCGCATATCCTGGCATATAAAGGCTTTGCCCCTCATATTCAGGTACATTTAAATTTACTCTTAATGGAATCGTGACTTTATCCTGTGAGTATAGGGCAAGCGCATCTTTATCCGCTTGAATAGCCTCTGGCATAGTCAATACAGCTTTCATCTCTTCTGATTTTAATACTAAAATTTCCATTTTTATCTTGTCCTTTCTATTTGTCTAACTTAAGCATGTTTCTCCATATTTTGATCAAAGGCTACTTTCTTTTGTGAATCTTGGCGTAAATCCATAACCATAGAATACACACTATAGAAGATAACTACCAATACAATCCACTGTAATAAATTAGTATCTAAGCCTTTAACTAGAAAAGCTGCGACCAAAACACCGATTACGCCAAATGTTGCAGAGAACAACGTGATTTTACGTGAATATGAATCTAATTTAATAAATTGTAAACTTCCCACTGGTACAGAGAAGGTACATGCCCCCATCATAATCGGAAAAGCCACACCAGGGTGTAACCCAAAGGCATAAATCGTTGCCATTGTTAACGCATATGAACCTATTCCAATATTATTCAAAGCCCCATATAACATCGATAACAGACCTAAAGCAATTAATTTTATACCACTTAATGATGTTTCCGTACCACCGGCAGGATAAACACCTAATTTTCCAGCTAAAATCAATCCAGCTGCCACTAATAGACCTGCAATAACGAATTTCTTAATTGTGTTTTTAGGTAATTTTACTACAAAGCGCGGGCTGATATAGGCACCAATTACTTGCGCTATAATGGGAATAAGCAAGGTTGCTAAACCAACTTCAATGGATGAAATATACGCTAAGGCCATAGCAGCAACGGGGACCACACAAGCAGTGTTTAAGGTACCAGGTAATTTTTCGTCCTCTACCCATTTAGCTTTTGGATATAGAGAGGCGCCAATTGCAAAATCTGAAATACCAAAAGTTGATAAGAAAAAAATGATAAATTGTGAAAAAGCGAGTGCGATGGGATTGCCAGGTTCTGTGCGTAACTCTTGTTTGTGAGCTATTAAATCTTTTACAAGTTGTAATATAAAAGTGCCATTTACCAGTACGATTAGTACAAGGATAGTGTTTAATAACATAAAAAATTCCTCCATTTAATTTTATAATTTTTTTAATTTCCCGAGAAAATATCCCGTAGTCCATGCATATCTTCACCGAAATGAGCTTTAATCTGTTCTGGGAATTGATCGATTAAACGTAAGCAGTAGGCATCGTGCAGAATATATTCACTCGCGAAAAATACGAGAATTGGATTTTCAGTATGAATAGCTTTGGTGACGCCTTCAAATGGTACGGTACAATACAAAACTTCTGTTTGATCAAAGACAATCGTTATCCACCGGTGACCTATTTCGGTCAACTTATTCTGTTCAAAACCATGCGCATAATAGTGTTTGAGCGATGTGCTATATTCTTTCTTAGTATCATAGAGCACAACAGAAACATTCTTTATCGTCTCCTGTTTTTCGTTAATTAGTTGAATCAACTCCTCATCCAATTCATCAACCCAGATTTGAACTAACAAACTCTTCTCAGTCTCAGCTATTTTCATTTTAATTTTGGTGAAGATACTCTGCCACTCTTCTAAATGCCAAATTGTTTGATTTTTTTCCTTTAGTGTTAAACGAGATGCCTCTTCTTCTAGTTTCAATAGATTATTTTTGAAATTCGTTTCGAGGATCGCCGCTAAATGACTTGGTGGAATTGCTTGATACAGATTGCTATTATTATTCGTATTAATCTCTAAAATCCCTTGTAACGTTAAGGCCTCCAAAATATTATAAATTTTAGATCGGGCGACCCCAGAAACTTTGCTCAGTTCGTAACCAGTGCTCGGCCCATTCTGTAATAATGAAATATAAACCTTAGCTTCTGACTCCGTAAATTTAAATTCCTTCAAAGTGTTAATTAAATCTATTGTTTACCATCCTCTCTATTATAGGGTTCTGACATCCAAATTTGGTTATTCCTTTAAATAAACAGTAGCTACCTTAGGTCACCACTAGTGTACATTTTCACAAACATTCTGTCAATACTTTTTGTGAAACATTTTACAAACTTTCTATTTGAGATTTTAATTAGTGAGTATATGATTAAAAAATCCGAGGTTTTATGTTATTATCGCTCACTATTAAGTGAGTGAGGAAACCGAATTTAACTTAGCTCATTTCGAAAGCAATCTATAATTATCGCCGATCATGAATCTTCACGATAGTGTAATTATCGAGGTGCTAGAAATACAAATAATTATTTATTGATTCAATCACGAACGTATTAATACGAAACAAAACTAAACGGCCTGTCGTTTATTCAATGTTGGTTACAAGCTACTTAGTAAAAACAGTCAAAAAAGTCTAGTGTTAAGGGTGTATTATATAATTATATTTGACTGACTTTTTTTACTATAAACTTGTTGAGTCGTGATATAATACAATTAAAGTAAAATTCAAAGAGGTAAGGATGGATTGGACATGAGTCAGATCTTGAAGGAGAAGATAAAGTTAAAAGCATCGGAATTAGGTATTGATAAGATTGGCTTTACTCATGCAGAACCTTTCTATCACCTAGAAGATCGATTAAAGAAACAAAGAGAAAAAGGCTATCATTCAGGTTTTGAACATCAAAATATTGAGGAGCGGGTTTATCCGGACAAGATTTTCGATCAACCAAAGTCAATTATTGCGATTGCTTTAGCATATCCCTCTCGCATGAAGAAGCCACGGTCAGAGAAAGGTAAACCTAGAGGTGAGTTTGCGCGTGCGTCGTGGGGAACGGATTACCATCATATTCTCAATGACCGAATGAATAATCTTATTGCCTACATTAAAGAAGCCGCAGATGAGGAGAATATTGGTTCAGCTGATTTTAAACCGATGGTGGATACTGGAGAACTCGTTGACGTTGCGGTCGCTCAACGGGCAGGGCTTGGCTTTATAGGGCGCAATGGCTTGTTGATTACTGAAGAGTTCGGTTCATTTGTGTACTTAGGTGAAATCATTACGAATATTGATTTTGAAGCGGATGAAGAAGTACCTTTTGGTTGTGGCGATTGCATGAAATGTATTGATGCATGTCCTACAGGTGCTTTACTTGGGGACGGTCGTATTAATGCCCAAGTCTGTCTCTCATATCAGACACAGACTAAAGGATATATGCCAGAAGAATTCCGGAAGAAGATGGGTCGCGTTATTTACGGATGTGATATTTGCCAAGTTGTTTGTCCATATAATCGCGGAATAAATACGCACCATCATGAGGAAATGGAACCTGACCCAGAACTAACAAATCCAGTACTTGAACCCTTATTGGATATATCAAACCGTGAATTTAAAGAGAGCTTTGGCAAAATGGCCGGATCATGGCGTGGTAAGAAACCACTTCAGAGAAATGCGATTATCGCTTTAGCGAATTACCGTGAAAAGTCTGCCATTCCTAAGTTACTGCAAGTAGTCGAGACAGATCCTCGTCCAATGATTCGCGGGACAGCAGCGTGGGCAATTGCTAAGATAACTGAAGAATCACCGAATCAAGAATTAATATTGTTCTTAGAAGAGATGCGTGAAAAAGAAGATGAAGCAGAAACAATTTCAGAATTTAATAAAGCGTTAGATATACTCAGAACAAATATGTAAGCCATGAAGATACATCTTTCAATTAGTGAGATGTATCTTTATTATTATAATGAAATGAAATGAAATGGAAGGGGTTACACTTTGAAAAGCAGTCAATTTTTATATCTATGTTATATTTACTATTAAGTTTTATAATAATGGGTTTAGGCATTAATTTAGTTGCTCATGCCAATTTAAGTACATCTGCGCTCACATTAATTCCTTTAGTGTTGAATGAGTTCGTCCCACTATCATTTGGTGAATTGACTATGATTTTTAATATTATACTAGTTATTTCCCCAGTCATTTTGCTGGGAAAGTGCTTTCCCTTGTTGCAATATTTTCAAATAATTGTGTCGTTTGTATTAAGAGTTTCAGTAGTTTTTTGGGGACCGAAGATTCAAAATTTTGAGTTGAAACACTTTCTTTGGCAACTTATTGCGGTTGTTATAGGTTGTTTCACCATCGTTTTAAGTATTATGATACAATTGAAAGCAGATTTTGTGAACAATCCGGGGGAAGGAATTGTAAAGGCGATTGCTTTACGCTTTAACACGGAGTTGTTCAGTAAGATAAAGGTGCCTTTAGATAGGAAGATTGTACAAACTGCGCACGGAATTGGTGCAGCACTGGATGTAGAAGGTGTCGTGACTTATGATTATAAATATCCACCTGTGACTAATGACGAGCAAGTGACAACTGAAGTTGTGAACTCGCTAGAAGAAATTTTCTCAGGTCATTTAGTTGAAGTTGAAGAGCCATTAATGGGCGGTGAAGACTACGTGTACTATCTATATGAAGCACCCGGGACTTTCCTCTTCTTATCAAATCCATCTAATATTAAAGGCCAGTTCCACGTACACCACCCCGTGAAGTTTGATATGGATGAATCACTATTCTATATGGCGACAGCGGCATTTGTAAAAGTAGCATTGGATTATTTAAATTAAAATATATATAAACGGCTAACCGAATTAGGTTGGCCATTATTTTTTTAAAAATAGGTTGGGATTGTGTGGAAATACTAGCTCGTTTTACTGAGTTGGCGAATCCAGTCGAACTTCGCTAGCTCGTGCCCTTGAGCTGGTGAATCCAGACGAACTTCACTAGCTCGCACCCCTGAGCTGGCGAATCCCATCCAACTACGCTAGCTCGCACCCCTGAGCTGGCGAATCCATTCCAACTTCGCTAGCTCGCAACCTTGAGCTGGCGAATTCAGTCAAACTTCACCAGCTCGCGCTTCTGAACTGGCGAATCCACACAACACCACCACCTTCATGACTGATATTGAATGAATATAACGTTATTTGAAAGAAAGTGATTGATTTGTGATTGATTTTGGTGTATCTTATTAGTAAGGAAGTGATGAAAATGCTTACAGAGGAGAGATATCAAGCGATTCGCAAGTTACTTGCGGATAATTCAATTGTGAAGCTACAAGAAATCGTTGAAGCAACGGAGGCTTCTGAATCTACAGCGAGACGAGATCTATCTCAGTTAGAAGAGTTAGGCGAGTTAGTGAGAGTTCATGGGGGCGCTAAACGCATTTTCTCAGTAGATACGGAGCCAAGTGTAAAAGAAAAGTCACAGCAATTTATGACTGAAAAAGAACATATAGGAAAGTACGCAGCGACGTTAATAGAAATGAATGATTTTATATATATAGACGCCGGAACATCGACGCTTTCAATGTTGCCTTTTATCAAAGCAGAAAATATTACAGTTGTGACGAATGGTTTAGAAATTGCGAATATATTAACAGAGATGGATATACAGACGATTTTAGTTGGTGGGTTTATCAAGCCTAAAACACGCGCAATGATTGGAACCGACGCGAAAAATCAATTGAAACAGTATCAATTCTCAAAAGCTTTTATGGGGACAAACGGAATTGATATTCAGTACGGTTTTACAACGCCTGATCGTGAGGAGGCGAGTGTTAAGCAGACAGCTATTCATCAAGCGAATCAAGTTTATGTACTTTCTGATAGTAGTAAGTTTGATAAAATATCATTTTGTCGAATAGTTGAAGTGGAAGATGCATCGATTATTACAAATACATTGCCAGAAGCCGTGAGATTAAAATACGAAAAATATACAAAAGTGAAGGAAGTTTAAGGAATGCTATATACAATTACATTTAATCCCGCAGTGGATTTAGTTATGAATACAGATGTGATTCACCTAGGTGAATTGAATCGCGTGAAGCGAGATGAATATGTGGCTGGAGGTAAGGGTATTAATATGTCCGTTATCTTAAAGCGACTAGGACATCACAATATTGCGACAGGCTTTTTAGGAGGCTTCTCAGGTGAGTTTATTCAAAAATCATTAAAAGAAGAAGGCATACAACCTGAATTTGTTGACATTGATGCCATTACGCGCATTAATGTCAAAATAAAAGCAGATCAAGAAACTGAAATTAATGCTAATGGACCAGTTATTCAAGAGCAGGATATTCAGAAGTTATTTAATTATTTTAATGAAGTATTAGTCAAAGGAGATACGGTTTTACTAGCCGGTAATGCTGCGCCAGGTATGACTAGCGACCATTACGTTAAAGTGGCTGAGTTATGCGCAAGTAAACAGGTTGATTTTGTATTGGATTCGAATAAAGATCTTTTAACCGCTTGTTTAGTACATAAGCCATTTTTAATTAAACCGAATGCGCAAGAGCTCAGTGAAATCTTCAATGTCAAGGTAGATTCAATTGAAGAAGTGATTCATTACGGTAAAATGCTCCAAGAAAAAGGCGCGCGTAATGTTATCGTGTCATTAGGTGGCGACGGCGCAGTGTTACTCACAGAGACGGGAGAAGTGTATCAATCTTCAGTGCCTAAAGGCGAAGTCATCAATTCCGTAGGCGCCGGAGATTCAATGGTCGCAGGATTTATAGCAAAATATATTGAAAGTGGTCAGTACGAGGACAGTTTAAAGCAAGGAGCGGCATCAGGAAGTGCGACGGCATTTTCGGTTGGAATCGCTACAAAAGAATTGATAGATCAATTAATTAAAGAAATAGAAATAAAAAGGATAGGTGGATAAAATGAAACTAGCACAATTATTTGTAAAAGATGCGATGGATTTAACTTTATCAACATCAGATAAAGCAAGTACTTTACGTCATTTGGCAGAACAATTCGCCAAAGCAGGTGGCGTGAGTGATGTTGGCAGTTATGTTGAGAAACTAGAAGCGCGTGAAGCCCAATCTACAACAGGTGTAGGAGACGAAATTGCGATTCCACATGCTCAAGATGCTTCAATTAAAGAAGCAGCGATTGTTTTTACTCGCTCACAAGAAGGAATTGAATGGGAGTCATTCGATGGTCAACCAGCAAAATTAATCTTTATGATTGCTGCACCTGAAGGCGGCGGAGAACATCTACAAGCTTTAGCAAAATTATCAAGTATCTTAATGAATCCAGAAGCAAAACAAGCTTTACTTGATGCTCAAACTCAAGAAGATGTTGTAAATATCATTGCGGAATATGAAGCAGAAAAAGAAGAAGAAAACCAAGCAAAAGAAACAGTTGCTGCAGTAGATACTCAAGCACAAGACGCGGATGATGTATACTTATTAGCTGTAACGGCATGTCCAACAGGGATTGCGCATACTTATATGGCGGAAGAGAAACTGAATCAAGCAGCGGATAAAGCCGGTTATGCGATTAAAGTTGAGACAAATGGGCAAACAGGTGTTGGTAATAAATTAACGAAAGCGGATATTGAACGCGCAACAGCGATTATTGTAGCAGCTGACAAGCAAGTAGATATGGCGCGCTTTAATGGTAAACCAGTTATTATAACAAAAGTAGCCGACGGAATTAATAAAGCCGATGAATTAGTGAAGCGTGCCGCAAATGCTGATGCGCGTATTTATCACGCGAGTCAATATGATCAGTCAGCCGACGATTCTGAGGAGAATGAATCTTTAGGACGTCAGTTCTATAAACACTTAATGAACGGTGTATCTCATATGTTACCGTTCGTCGTCGCAGGTGGGATTTTAGCCGCTTTATCATTCTTCTGGGGAATCAACTCAGCGAATCCAGATGATGCAAGTTATAATGCGATTGCTCATACTTTAAAAACTTTCGGAGATTTATCTTTCGCTATGATGTTACCAGTACTAGCAGGTTATATTGGGCAATCTATTGCTGATCGACCTGGTTTAGTGATTGGTTTCATGGGTGGAGTTTTTGCTAACCCAAGTATTCTAACAGCCTTTAATGCCGGTGGAATCTTTGAAGATGCAGTTGCATCAGGATTCTTAGGTGCTTTAGTCGCTGGTTTCTTAGCGGGTGGAATTGTTTGGTGCTTACGTAAAGGCTTAAGTTGGTTACCAAAATCACTGGAAGGTATGAAGCCGATCTTCTTATATCCTGTGCTAGGTGTTCTAGCCATGGGTCTCATCATGTTCTTTATCGTGAATGCACCCATGGGAGCAGTCATGTTAGGTTTACAAGACTTATTAACAAGTATTCCTTCTGAATTATCTGTAGTTCTAGGTTTTGTTGCTGCGGCTATGATGTCAATTGATATGGGCGGACCGCTTAATAAAGCAGCTTATGTTACTGGTACAGCTTTGGTTACAGCATCAAATGGTGCAGGTTCAGATGTGATGGCAGCCGTTATGATCGGTGGGATGGTTCCACCGTTAGCGATTGCTATTTCAGCAACATTTAACAAAAATCTTTGGGCGCCAGAACAACGTAACAGTGCTTTAGTGAACTATGTGATGGGTGCGGCTTTCATAACTGAAGGGGCCATTCCTTTCGCAGCATCGAATCCACTTCGTGTGATTCCTTCATTAGCAGTAGGTAGTGGGGTTGCTGGAGCATTAAGTATGTTATTCGGAAGTGTGAGTTATGTTCCTCACGGCGGGATCTTTGCGGTTCTTGCCGGTGGTGTAACGAATCCATGGATGTATCTCGTGGCTTGGGTTGTAGGTGGAATTGTTGGAGCTATTTTATTGAATGTGTTGGTGAAGAAACCAACTGAAGAGTTAGTTGAGTAATAAAATCAAAAAGATATGAATACCCCTCGCTTTAGAGTTTATGTCTAGAGATGAGGGGTTTTTAGTTTTTATAAATACAGTTTAACAAGTGATTATAGGATATTTAAAATTTGTATCAGGGATGTGTAAGTGCATCATAAAATAATACATCAACTCGATTGTTTTATAGAAAGTGAAATAGCTTTTTGAAAAATTAAACGCAGTCAACGATCGAAACGGTTACTATGGCAATTAAATTGGAAACAGTTGAGCTGTAATAATTCCAAATTTGGTATCGAGAATAGTATTTCCTTGTTGTTAGATGTGAATTTAATGATGATTTTTTTGAAATTGTAGTTGTGTAGCCTAATAAAGCCTAGTTTATGCATATTGATATACTTCCTCAAAAGTAGATACATTGAAAATGTCAACGACTTTTCGGGAGGAATTTTATATCACCTAATAGAATCGAAATAAATTCTCAAAAATCACCTTATTTAAAGTTTAATATACTTAATATCGAATATCTAAATTATCGATGAAAAACTGATAGTATACACATTCATTATAATATTTAAAGTTTAAAATAATTAACTAGGGTTGTTTATAGTTGATTTTATTATATAATAAAATTATAAATTAACCGCTTCCATTCGCCATGCCACCATCAAGAATTTGGTGGACAGGGCTTTGGGATACAGCTTTTGGTATTCCTTCATTTAGGTACTATGAGAGGGTAGAAGTAGGTGTTCTGTATAGAGGCTACTTACAGTTTTCTGGTGAAATAGATGGAATCCACGCTTATTATGAGGGATATTTGTATCCAGAAGGAGAACCTTATCCGATTCCTTCTAGAGATAAACCAGAAATTTAGGAGAGGAATGATGGTATGAGTAAAAAAATGAAAAAGATTATGAGCACAATGCTTATGGTTACCATTCTGTCGATATTATTGCCAATAAACCCGGTACTTTCACATGAAGAGTTTGATATTGATGGCATATATATGACCGATGAGGATTCTGCGATTAAAGGGTATATATTTTCAGAAGAAGAAGTTGTATTGTTATTAAATGACCTAGACTCATATACAACTGAAACAACAAATCGAAAGTTGGTTACAGATGATCTTAGAGCTTATTTAACTAATAATAATCAACTAACTAAGTTATCAGATCCGACTAAAAATAATGATACATCTGAGGACAGACCTACTATTGAATATGTGGACGAGGAGTCAAATGAAAAATATGAAGAATACGCTTTACATGTTTTCATCATTACGAATCCAACTTATCGGTATTCAGAGAATAATGGCAGTTGGACATTAAGAATAGGAGATCAGAGAATTAATTCTTTAGAGTTTAGCGAAGATTTTTCAGAAGTTGTTGATGAGTTTGACGTGATGTATAAACTAACTGAAGATAAAGAGACAGATAAAAATAATTAATTCGGATATTTAATCTTTCTACAATAATGATAGAACATAATATGCAGTGTTGCTTGATAAGTCTGTAGTGCCTGAACGATGGATAAATTTGTTGAAAAAAGTAGTTAAGCAGTTGGCGGAATAAATATAAGAATACACTTAAATTTGAACTATTCAAACTTAAGTGTATTTTTGTATGATTAAGACTATTAGTTTGCGTCACATTAAATCGAAAGTATTAATGTGATGTTTTTCTTTGATGATATTAACAAATTCATCCAGAGATTTAGAATGAGCTCTTGCTGTGTGCTCGTCATTAAAATGATACATTAATTCGATTGCTTTTTCAGATACCCTAAGGCCAGATTGATATTGACCTCGAGAAATTGTGTAAAGACCTTTCAAAAAAGATAATTTATTCTTATCGTAGTATAGTTGTGTATCTTGTATTAATTTCTCAGTTTCGTGAATATAAATTTTTACAGTAGGTAAATTATCAGACTGACCTTCGCGTAATATCATCCATATTTGATTCATGTAAATCTTAGAAAAAGTCTGTCGTAGTTTATTACTTTCCATATTATTACTAATGTGATGCTCGACTTTGGTTAACCAATGAGGATAAACTTGTTCTGTAAGAAAGGGTAATAAATTAATTATTAGGTTTAGTTCATAAGTCATCCATTCCTCAACACTATCCAGATAATTCAAAATTCTGTCTAAAGGTTCAGTGTTTTGAATTTTTTTTATTTTATAGATGTGTAATATAATGAAATCAATGTTGTGCTTGTGTCTGATATTACCTGATTTGCTAAAATAGTCCGTCTCTTGTTTATAAAGTAAGTTAAGTAAATAAAGATCATCATGTAGTATTGCCGTAGATAGTTTTGAAAGTAATTGTTTTTGATCTAGCATTTGATTGTTAATGATTAAATAACCTATTTCTTTAGAGGAAAGATTTAATTGATAAGATATTTCTCTAAATTTGTCCACTGATAAGTTAGACTTTCCATTCTCAACTAAGGAAATGAATCCTTTAGTAATATTTTCGGTTACCAGATCTTGCTGTGTCATTTTTTTACTTAGCCTAATTACTTTAAGTCTGTGGCCAATTGAATCCATAGATAGCCTCCTTTAAGTTATTAATGCATAGTTTAATATATTTAACAAGGAAAGTCTAATTTTTTTGAAGATTATGATTAGAATAATGTGATGTGCACTAATGACAGTTTAATATAGTTAACGAGGCTTGCTTATAATCATTTTTGAGAGATAATATTAATATAGAAAGTGAATGCTTTCCAACTTGTTACTTGATGGAGGTGAATAATAATAAGATATCTTAATCGATTTTTTTTAGTGATTCTGATTTTTGTTGCATGCAATTTAAGTTATAACTCTAATGATAGACAGATTATAATTTCTGATATTATAGAAATTATTGATATTGACTCTGAAAATACGTTTCCAAAAAGTATGAAAAAGGTAATTCTATCTTAATTGAAAAAATGACTTGATATTAAATGTATCTAACTTAATTAGTGTCTAATTAAATATAGGTTATTTGTACTTTAATTTACAACAAAAATATTCATTAAGTTAATTAAAAAATTATATTCTTAGTATAGAAAATCATAGTAATTAGTATAAAGCATATTTTGTGAAATCTATAGTGTAAGAAGAATAATAAACAAGATAACGTAATATCTGCGACATACACAGATTAGATAGAATTTAAAGTGCTGTGTTAAAAAATCACAGTAAAATATATATATACGAGGAGAATTAAACAATGGAAAAAAATTATATGAATAAATTAAAAAACAAATTCAATGGTGCAAAATTTGATATTGAGCCAAATGGAGTTTTTGCTTCTGTAAAATTACTAACGACTGATTATATGTTAGAATTTGAACTAAAAAAACCTCAAAAAGACCTCTTAAATATGGATTGGTCAATAAACTAATTATGTTAGATTTTAATAAAGATAGTAAGTCTGAAGCTGAATATTATCAAATTTTATTGTATAGTAAGGATAAGATACATTATTCAAAAGCATTGAAATATATGTACGAATTTTATTTGAATAATCAATCTATTGAAGAAAAAATTGAATATTTAACTTATAATAATTTTCCTAATTATCGTATTTCAGAAGTATTGGCGATTGACTCGTTGTACAATAAAGAAAATAATAGCGAAAATATGCAACAATCATATTTTAATAGCTTTCTGTATAAACTGATTAAAGATAAGAATCTTTTAGTATTGTTAGCAAACAGAAATTATATATATTCAATTACGCATACCATTTTTTACTGTACTTACTTCAATTGTACAAATTTTTGTTTTGAAGAAGATTATTCAGAGTTAGTAAAAATATTGACGGACTGTTTATTAATATCAATAAGAAAAGGAGACATTGATGTTCTTTTAGAAGTGGCTGTTTGTGTCTATATTTTAAATTTGTCTGGTAAAGTAGATCGCTTAATTATGGAGATGACATTTCAAACAATTTGATTTGTCAAATTAAGCTAGACAAAACTGCTTCATCTAAGTAACTCAAAAATACTTCCAACGGTGTTCGGTAGTGTAAGGATTTCCGTGGAATCGTGTTCCGTTTGTGTGCAATCGATGACA
>NZ_JBGQQX010000054.1:0-13404 GCF_045528525.1 Ruoffia sp. FAM 26255
CCAAGTGAATTCTCCTTTTAGTAATGTATGGTAACTTTATTATATAGGAATTCACTGGCTTTTGTGTACATACAAAAAAAGGTGTCAGTGAGATTTCTCTCACCAACACCAAAAATTCAAGAACCTATTTAGATAGATTATTCAATAAATATGAACACAAAAATACATCCTTACCTAAGTAGGGATGTCTTGTAAATAGTGCCGGCTAAAGGAGTTGAACCCTCGACCCTCTGATTACAAATCAGATGCTCTACCAACTGAGCTAAGCCGGCTTGTTAATTATTAACTAATCACTATTATGATGAGATTAGTATGACCCGCGCAGGAATCGAACCTGCGACCCACTGATTAAAAGTCAGTTGCTCTACCGACTGAGCTAGCGAGTCGTTTTGACGACCTATATATAATACGATATTTCCATACCTTTTGTCAACACTTTTTAAAAAGTTTTTTTATTATTTATCAAAAACGCGCTGGTTACTGTTATGTCGGGCTTTTGATATATGGTAAACTGAATATACAAACAAAAGGATGTGAAAAAATATGAGACGTATTCTATTTACTCTCAGTATTATACTCGCTACTGCCCTCACCTTGCAAGGGGAAAAAGTATTTGCCGATAATAAAATTCATTCCATTGATATTTCAGTGGAACTTCAAGAAGATGGATCAGCAATTGTTGAAGAAACTCGTAACATGACGGCTGATGATGGGACTGAATTATATATTGAGTTGAACAACTTACAAGATTCAGAAGTATCGAATTTTTCAGTGGAAGGTTATAACTTTAATCCTGTTTGGGATTCAGATCAATCTTTAGAAGAAAAAGAAGGATACTACGGTATCATTCGCGATGACGATGATGCAGAGCTCGTATGGGGTATGGGTGAGCACGGGGATAAAACTTACCAGCTAACTTATACGTTGTCGAATGTCGTCCGGAATTTAAATGACGGGCAAGGCTTACTATGGAACTTTGATACATTCCTAGGTATTCCAACAGAGGATTTAACTTTAACGATTGATTCTCCAGTCGGCTTATCTCAGGATAATACAAACTTCTGGGGCTACGGCTTTGATGGTGATATCCAGATGCAAGGGGAGAAAATTGTTTGGACTTCAGAAGAATCACTTGATGATAGAAACAATGTCACGGTCTTGCTGCAGTTTCCTTCGGATTTATTTAATACTAGCGCAAGTGTAGATATGACGCTTGAAGAACAAAGAGAGATGGCCAACGAAGGATCCTCTTACAATGAATCTTCATCATTGTCAGATAGTAGTTGGATTTTTTGGCTCATATTTGGAATCACGTTTATTCCAGGTTTAGGTATATTCACTGCAAGCATGGTATATTTCTTCAAAGTTCGAAAAATAAAACGCGAGAACAATGCGATGGTTACCGGAGCAGAACGAATAAAAATGAATAAAGGCAAAACAACCGATGTAGTTCCTGAATACGGTGATGACATTGCTAATATCGCATTCTTACTCCAAGAACTGCAAGCAGGTTTCTTTGAAGATTATTTTGCAGCTTACTTAACTAAATGGCTAAGTGAAGACCTCATTGAAATTGAAACTTTTAAGACTGATAAATTTTTCGGTGATAAATACACAACATATATTCATGTTAAAGATTTTGATCAACAACAACCGGCAATGACTTTTGATGAATGGGTTGAGAAGAACCCTGAAGATTCTACAATTGAGGACGCTATGTGGATCATGTTACTCGATGCTTCGGATTCTCATGGTGAAATTGATTCCACAGTTATGATGGAATGGGCAAAAGAACATGCGGACGAAGTAACAAAATTCGAGCTCATTCTTAAAGCGCGTTCAATAGAATATCTAGAAGATGCTGGGTATCTCAATGTTGTTGAAGACAAAGTTTGGAAGCAAACAATCGCAATTCCTCAATCAACACCCAAAGGTGAAGAGTTATTCAATCATATTACACAATATGTCGCTTATTTAGATGATGTTGAGGTAGATCATGTTCAAGAAGATACACAATTATCTAGTATTTTAGTCTGGGCGCTGATTGGTGGCGCAGCAACAAGGATTGCGAAGCAATACGAAGATATTCTTCCAATGAAAAAAGCTTATGATGACAGTAGCACGACTTATACACCGACTCATTACTGGCATAGTACGATGCATTTCAGACGAAATTGGTCAACTGGCCTTTCTAGTGGTGGTTTTAATTCAGTTGTCGCTGGTGGAGGCAGTGGCGGTTCTGGTGGTGCGACATCTTCAGGTGGAGGTGGCGGTGCCGGCGGAGGTGGCGGCGGTGGTGCAAGATAGCATGAATCTTAGCAAACACTCCCAACTGACTTCTTTACAACAAGGATATTCAATAATTCTGGTAAATTAACCAGAATATTGAATATCTTTTTTATTTTAGCATTTTCCTGAGGGGTTCTTTTGTCTTGAAAGGCCCCTTTCCTTGTATTAAGTATCAATTCCAGATAAAATATGCTAATAGTATAATAAATTTTACAATGGAGGATTGTATGACTTTTAAATTAATCGAAACCAAAGAATTAAACGATATTCATTCAATTGGTAAGTTATATGAGCATGAAGAAACTGGTGCTCAAGTATTACACTTAGATAATGATGACACAAATAAAGCATTCACAATTGCTTTCAAAACACCCCCTTACGATGATAATGGGATTGCCCACATCTTAGAACACTCGGTCTTAAACGGCTCAAAGAAATTCCCATCGAAAGAGCCTTTTGTTGAACTAATCAAAGGTTCTTTAAACACCTTTGTTAATGCGATGACTTTCTCGGATAAGACAATTTATCCCGTCGCATCAACTAATCAAAAAGATTTTTCGAATTTGATGAGCGTTTATTTAGATGCGGTCTTCCAACCACTGATTTACTCAAATCCACAAATTCTTGAACAAGAGGGTTGGCATTATCATTTAGAAAATGCTGAAGATGATTTAATCTACAAGGGTGTTGTTTATAATGAGATGAAAGGTGCGACAGCCTCACCTGACAGCCAATTGTATACAGCTATTCAAAAGTATTTATACAAAGGAACACCGTATGAATTCGAATCAGGTGGATTACCATCTACCATTCCGTCTTTAACACAAGAAGCTTTTCTTGATTTCCATGAGAAACACTACCATCCAAGTAGCTCATTAACGATTCTGTACGGAGATTTAGATACGGATCACGCTTTTAGCTTACTTGCTTCTTACTTTGATGGCAAAGGTCAATTGGATGAGCCAGCCGTTGATTTAACTTTTGAAGCAACTCAACCTGAGGAAGAAGATGTTGAATTAACCTATTCAATTACAGACGGCGATGACCCCGATAAAAAAGATTACTTGGCGATTGCTTGGCATACCGCAACAGCTTCAGATTCCTTAGAGCAACACGGTTTACGTGTGTTAGCTGAGATTTTATTTGGTAATAATCAAGCGCCTTTAAAGAAAGCCTTACTCGAAGCTGAAATTGGCGGGGACATTAATGGTGATTTCTTCCAAGTCGGCTATCCTGCAGTCTTCTCAATCGATGCAAAATATAGTGACAAAAACAATATGGACCGCTTTAAAGAAGTGGTTGAGTCCACTTTAACAGACATCGTTAAAGATGGTATCTCAAAAGAATTAATTCAAGCAGCCTTAAACAAAATCACTTTCCGCTTAAAAGAATCTGCCATCTCGGAAAGTAATCCACGCGGCGTTCTTTATGCGATTAGTTCATTAAACACATGGTTATATGATTTATCTCCTTTCGTTTCACTGGAATTCTCAGATAAACTTGATTTATTAGCAAAATTATCTGAAGAAGGTTACTTTGAACAATTGATTCAAGATAAATTATTGAATAATACTAGACGTGTGAACATCGTATTAAAAGCTGAACCTGGAAAAAATGATGCTTTTGAAAAAGAAACATTCAAAGCTTTACAAGAGTACAAAGCAAGCCTTTCTGACCAAGAAATTGATACATTAGTTGAGCAAACACAAGCGCTCATCGCTCGTCAAGAGGCTCCAGATAAAGCAGAGGATTTAGCGGCAATTCCGACATTAGATAAAGAAGATTTATCCACTGAAACAGAAGATTATCCTTTAACTGAAAGTACTTTATTCGAAGGAACAACACTGTATCACGCGGACCAATTTACTTCTGGAATTGATTACCTTGATCTATACTTTGATGTGTCTGACTTTGAAGGGGAAGATTACTTATTATTAAGTTATTTAAGCCAATTATTAGGTGACTTACCGACTGAAAATTATTCTGTTGCAGAATTGCAAACGCAAATTGACTTACACACGGGTGGTATTCACGGGGGCGTCGTAGTTTATGAAACAGTGACTGGCGAAGCAAAACCTTACTTTACATTACGAGGTAAATCACTGGAAACATCATTTACTAAATTAGTTGAGTTAATTAATGAAATTATGACAGGAACTCAGTTTACTGACCGAACTGAATTATTAAATATCACTCAACGTCATGTGTCTGATTTTGAAGATGATATTAACTCCACTGCTCATGTGATCGCTGCTTCACGTGCCTTAAGCCAAGTGAAACCTGTCAGCAAATTAGGGGAATTAATTAACGGGATTGATCAATTTAATTTCACGAAAGAGCTTTTAAAACAAATTAAAGCCAATGATATGAGTGACTTAAGTGAAAAACTTCAAAATATGTTAGAACGTTTATTAAATAAACAACGTATTCATGCACTTTATATTGGTGAAGAAAATCGCTTAGAAGATGTGAAAACAACCTTTACCGAAGCTTTTGCTTCTTTAAGAAGTGACGCTTTAGGCGCTGCTGTGACGTATGAAGCCGGCGAGAAAAAGAATGAAGCCTTTATTACTGCTCAAGATGTAAACTATGTTGGTTTCGCCTCAGACGCGACGAATGAATTGACTTATTCTGGATCTTCACTCGTCTTATCTACTTTCTTACGTTACGATTACTTATGGAATAATATTCGAGTTAAAGGTGGCGCATACGGTTCGATGTTCCGTCACAACTTAAATGGAGATTTCCAATTAAGTTCATACCGCGACCCTAATATTAAGAAGACAATCCAAACGTATCAAGGGATTCCAGATTTTATTGAAACCTTGCAACTTGATGACGCCAGCTTACTAAAAGCAATCATTGGTACATTAAGTAATTTAGACCAACCATTGTCTGCCTATCACAAAGGAAAGCGTGCATTCTCTCGTCACCAAGTGGGCCGTACGACAGCTGATGTGATTCAACTTAAGGAAGAAGTTTTAGCTACAACTGAAGCAAGCTTAACTGTCTTAAGTGAAGGATTCCGCTCAGTGATTGATAAAGGGACCATTGCCGTGATTGGTAATAAAGCCCAAATTGAACAAGAACGCGAAAACTTCGATGACATTCACGAACTCTATTAATACTTGGTACAACAAAAAATCCACTACTGATATTTTGGTCAGTAGTGGATCTTTTTTATTTTACATAGTCAAATTCTACTTCGTCTTTCAAGATACCCATAAAGTAAGCATCCCGATATTGTCCATTTGTATAGAAGTGGTCTTTCATTGTTCCTTCTTGTCTAAAGCCTAATTTTTTATAGATATGGACCGCTGGATGATTATTTGCATCCACAATTAAATATACTTTATGCATATTTAAAATTGAAAAAGCATACTCAATTCCTTTTCGTAAAGCCTTTTGTGCTAAGCCTTGTCCACGGAATCGTTTAATGACAATAATTTGTATTTCGCAATTACGATGAATATAATCGATTTCCATTAATTCAACAACCCCAACAAACTCACCGGCGACTTCAATGACAAAGCGTCTTTCAGAAGAATCGAAGAGGTGCTTATCATATAATCGTTCTAATTCATCAAGGGATTCATAGGGCTCTTCGAACCAATAGGCCATCATCTCGCGCTCATTATTGATGATATGAATCGAAGGTAAGTCATTCTTTTCTAATGCTCTAATTATCATACTCATCGCTTCCTTTAGTAATTATTTGGTTTTCACTAAGCTTATTATAGCATTTACCCAACTAACCACAAAAAAGTTTCCAACAAAATTAATTTGTTAGAAACTTCATTGACGTACTCTATTCATTATTGTTTATGTTTTTCAACAAACGCTGCTCGTCCTGACCCAATAGTATAACGATTATAGTGTTCAGGATTTTTCTTATAATAATCTTGATGATAATCTTCTGCTTCATAGAATGGTTTTGCGTCTTCAACCGGTACAACGACAGGTTTACCAAATCGTCCACTCTTATCCAAGGCTTCTCTTGATTCTTTAGCTAACTGACGTTGCTCTTCTGAATTAACGAATATCACAGGACGATAAGATGTTCCACGGTCATAAAATTGACCCGTCGCATCTGTTGGGTCCATACTTGACCAATAAATATCAAGCAATTGTTGGTACGTTATCTTTTCTGGATCAAAGGTAATTTCAACCGCTTCTGTATGATTCGTTTCACCACTTGTTACTTGTACATAGGTCGGATTTTCAGTCTGGCCTCCAGTATAACCTGAAACAACCGCTTCAACTCCATCCATTTCATCAAATGGATGAACCATACACCAGAAACACCCTCCAGCAAATATTGCTTTTTCAAATTGACTCATTATATCCAATCCTTTCTTAATTCACTGACTAATTAAACAAATCAACGAAGAATCGTCGTGTGGACTCCCACGTATTACTCACGCCGTTTGAGAAGGAATGCCAGCCATTCACATACCAGGCTGCTTCTTCAATGGGCTCTGCTTGAACGACTGGAACGTGGTTCCCTTTCGTCGAAGGTAAATACGTAAATTCAGTGTCAGCACCGTAGATAGTCATCTCTCCAACGACTTCTCCTTGTTCAACCGGTGCCACTAAATAGCTTCTATCTTCAAATAAAGCGTCATTACTTGAGAATTCGTACTCCAAACGCGGAGCGGTATCAATAATTGGAACAACTAAGGACATATTTTCGCCGTAGATAAGCTCCGCTTCACTTTCGGAACTACCTTCTACTTTGATGGTATTCACCTGTGTCGTCGGTTGCCCTTCGCTTACAACAAGTTCTTTCATATAAGCACTATAGCTGTAGTCCATGAGACGATCTGTCTCTTCATAGCGAGTATCTTCATCTTCAGTTCCTAATACAACTGTAATTATACCAAACTCATCTTCATTCGAATAACCGACAAAGCTATTGCCGTCTTGTTCGGAAGATCCTGGCATTAAACCTAGGACGTTTTCACGTTCATAAGGCTTTCCTTTTAGCATTTGGTTATAATTATTCATATCAATCGCATCATCCGTATTCGGTTTAAACACTGCTTTTGCTTGATCACTATAATCTAAATAATCCGGAAAGTCATTGACCAGATGATAGGCAATGATTGCTGCAACTTCTGCAGAAAAGGTATTGGTTTCACCATTGTCTTCTAACCCTGTTGAATTAATGAGGTTAAATTCTTCAACGCCCCATTCTAACAACTGCGTTTCCATCATTTTAACAAAATCCGCTTCCGTCTCTCCCACCATTTCAGCTAAAGCAAGTGTGGCACCATTTGCTAAATTAATTGAAACAGCTTCGACTAATTCATTGACTGTATAATTATAATCCTGTCTTAAAGGCACATTACCAATATTATAATCTTGACTCAATTGATATGCTTCATCTGAGATGGGAACAATAGATTCGCGTGTCCACTCATCTTGTGCTTCAATTGTTTTTAAAGCAACATAAACGGATAATAATTTACTTATTGAACCAACTTGAAGTATTTCGTCTGCATTTTGGCTCATTAAGACTTGTCCATTCTCACTATCAATTGAAATGGCAGAAACTGCATCAATCGTTGGCGCGGTTGATTGTGCCTGGCTACTTTGTTGCGGTAATAAAAACGAGGTGATTAACAAAATGACAAATAAATATCTTAACTTCATTCGCCACCACTCTCTTCTATATTTTTTAATTTAATACGAAAGACAGTTTCATTATCTTCCACAGTCGCAAAAACCAAACCGTCATGTAGATCAACGATATTTTTTACGATTGAAAGTCCTAAACCACTTCCAGGAATCTCAGATGTTCTTGATTTCTCAGTTCGGTAACTCCGCTCAAAGATATTCTTATACTCAGATTCCGCAAGTATTTCACCGTTATTTCGCGTTTCCAGATAGACACTCGCATCATCACTCGATTTATAAGCGCGCAAGCGAATGACATCTCCAAAACCGTATTTAAATGCATTAGAAATCAGATTACTGAACACTCTTGCCATCTTATCGACATCAATCTGTACGAATAAATCCTCTGGGTAAACTTCTACAACAATGTCTACGCCTTGCTCGTCACCTGTTAACTCAAATTCAGCTGCCAATTGTTCAAAGAAAAACTTGATAGGAATGGATTGAGCTTCAAGCGAATACGTTGCTTGTCCTGATTCAATATATAAGAATAAATCATTCACTAACGTTCGCATCATCTTCGCCTTCTCGTACGCTATCCCAATATAGCTATCTTTCTCTTCCTCACTTTGATACTGCTTATGAATCACAGCATCTAAGTAACCAATCGTTGACGTGAGTGGTGTCCGAATATCATGACTGACATTTGCGATTAACTCATCTTTCGTCTCTTCCGCTCGTCGTTCCTCTTCAAGTGAATGTTCTGTACTTTCAACCAGTTGATTAATACTATCAATAATATCTGTCAATTCACCAATTTGCGTACTCTCGATTCGGTAATTGTATTTATTATTTTCAGATATGTAGTTTAAATGCTCTAAAGCACGACCAATCTTCATCATTTTACGCTGTCTGTCCATACGGCGATATGTAATGAGTCCTCCGATACTTAATACGATAAGCGTAATAATTTGGTTATATGGAATGCGCCACAACTGGAAAAACTGGAAAAAATTCCCCCCACGTAGAAAATCTAAACGGGTATTAATTACAATATCAAAGCCAAGTATAATCCCTAAATATACAAAGAATACAATGAAGAGAACACTTGAGGTATAACGAATTAAATCAATCTTTTGTGAAGGTGTTAATTGGGTAGATAAGATTTGTTTATTATCATCGTTCAACCTTATAGCCTACTCCCCATACAGTCTGAACGACTTTGTCTCCTCCAGTTGCCTGAGCAATTTTATCACGCAAATGACTCACATGAACCATGACGGTTTTGGCACTCACAACACTTTCTTGATTCCAAACCTCTTCGAAGATTTCATCCGCACTAAAGACACGGTTTGGGTTACTTGATAAAAGAAATAAAATTCCAAACTCTAGAGCTGTCAATTGAATTTCAGTACCGCTATTTGTTCTCACTTCATGAGAATCCCGGCGTATAACTAAAGGTCCAACCTCAATTGTATCTCCTGGTGTCTCCATTCCTGAATAACTATGTTGACGGCGTAGAATTGATTTCACACGTGCCATCACCTCTAAAGGATTAAAGGGTTTGGTTACATAATCATCCGCTCCAGCAAATAGGCCTTCGATTTTCTCGTGATCCGCTGATTTGGCACTCACCATAATTACTGGAATGCTCATATCCTTTTCACGCATCACTTCAACCACTTCTAATCCCGTTACTTTTGGCATCATCACATCTAAGATAACCAAATCAAATTCTTGACTTTCTTCTAACTGATTTAAAGCTTCTTCACCATTAAATGCTTTTACAACTTCATAACCCTCATTTTTTAGATAAATATTTAAAAGATCTACGATTTCGCGATCATCGTCTGCTACTAATATACGCATCATAATCCTCCTTCTTTACAATTAAATGTACTCAATAACTATTATACCTTTTTTAAACACAAAAAATAGTAGTTACGATTAATGATGTCAAAATGACATAAGTTTTTCACAATTTAAGCCCATAATTCAGTATAACTAAAACCACCAGTGAAGATGACTTAGTTAGCCCTCTCCACTAGTGGTTCATATTATTTATTTACTTCTTTAGTATGAGCAATTATTGTCTAATAATTAATTGGTCTCCAACTTGCAAGGCATCACTTTCTAGATTATTCCAGTCAATAATATCTTGAACGGTTACCCCAAATTCAGCAGCGATTCGGTATAAGTAATCTCCCGCTTCAACCACATAAATAATGTCTTCAGGGTCGCCTGGGTCTGGTTCTTCCGCTCCATTATCTGGGTCAACAACGATTAATTCTTGACCAACAAATAAGCTATTACTTTCTAGGTTATTCCAATCAATCAGATTATCGACTGTAATACCAAATTCATTCGCGATTCGGTATAAATAGTCACCGGATTGAACAACGTAAATGTTATCATCTGGTTCTTCCGGATCTGGGTCAGGCTCTTCAGGTTCTTCACCATTACTAGGATCTACTACAATTAATTCTTGTCCGACTTGTAAGAAATCACTTTCTAAGTCGTTCCAGTCAATAATATCTTGGACGCTAATACCGAATTGATTAGCAATTCCATATAAATAGTCACCTGATTGAACAACATAAATGTTATCATCTGGTTCCTCTGGATCGGGTTCGAGTTCTTCGGGGTCTTCGCCGTTACCAGGATCTACTACGATTAATTCTTGTCCGATTTGTAAGAAATCATTGTCTAAGTTATTCCAGTCAATAATATCTTGGACGCTAACATCATATTCATTGGCAATACTATATAATGAATCGCCTGATTGAACAACATAAGTACCTTCTTCTGGTTCTTCAGGGTCAGGTGCAGGTTCCTCAGGTTCTTCAACGTCCTCTAAAAGTTCATAATAAACGTAAGCACCGTTTTCATCCATAGTGACATAAAAGTCAGCATGAATATCAATATTGAAATTTGCATTCGCATATTCAACGGCTGCATCTACACTTGGGAAATATTGCTCCACGAGTGAGTAGTTTGGTAGATAGGCTTCGTCTCCTGGTTCAGGTCTAACAAAGTCTTGTGCGTTGGTTTGAACTTGTCCAAAACCAAGTGCCATCAACGATGCTAATAAAGTGGCTGTTAATTTTAAGTTCCGACTGTTTCTGCGAATCATTTGTATCGCATCCTTTCATTATTGTGCGTCGGGTTTCTTTTTTCTTAACTACAACCTCATTGTAACACCCTCGAAATTCTTGTCATGTCATAACCCCCATGTTCATATAAAGGTCAAACAATGTTCATAGTCTCATAATCAAAGATTCATATTAGGTCGAATACGGTGGTTTTAGTGCTCTGACTTTTTCTCAAGGCACTTTTTTCGAGTTTTGTATCCCTGAAAAATTCTCAGGGATGGTTTGGTGCTCTGACTTTTTCTCAAGGCACTTTTTTCGTGTTTTGTATCCCTGAAAAGTTCTCAGGGATGCTTTGGTGCTCTGACTTTTTCTCAAGGCACTTTTTTCGCGTTTTGTATCCCTGAAAAATTCTCAGGGATGGTTTGATGCCCTGAGATTTTCTCAAGGCACTTTTTTCGCGTTTTGTATCCCTGAAAAGTTCTCAGGGATGGTTTGGTGCTCTGAGATTTTCTCAAGGCACCCTTTTAACGTTTTGTATCCTTGAAAAATTCTCAAAGCACCTTCTATATAATTCCCTGTCCTAAGCTCCCAAGAACACAAAAAAACTCAACAATATAGCTAATTAATCACTACATTGTTGAGTATTTTCGTTAACCAAATCACTTCAGCAAATTAAGCGCGTGAGTAGTTTGGTGCTTCTTTTGTAATATTAACATCATGTGGGTGAGACTCAATAAGTCCAGCGCCACTCATACGGATGAATTGTGCTTCTTCGCGTAAAGCTTTTAAGTTTGCTGATCCAGTATAACCCATACCTGCACGAATACCACCTAGCATTTGGAAGACGATATCTTGAGCGCTACCTTTATAAGCAACACGACCTTCAATTCCTTCTGGAACTAGTTTGTTTGCTTCGTTTTTAGATTGGAAGTAACGGTCACTTGACCCTTTTTCCATAGCCGCTAAACTACCCATACCGCGGTAAGTTTTGAAACGACGTCCTTGGTAAATTTCAAAGTTACCTGGCGACTCATCAGTACCAGCTAACATACTACCTAACATAACAGCATTTCCACCAGCAGCAATCGCTTTGACGATATCGCCTGAGTATTTAATTCCACCGTCAGCAATAATTGCTTTTCCGTATTCACGGGCTGCAGTAGCTGCTTCATAAATTGCTGTTAACTGAGGTACACCAACACCTGCAACAACACGCGTTGTACAGATAGAACCTGGTCCGATACCTACTTTTACAACGTCAACACCGACATCGAATAACGCACGTGTACCTTCAGCAGTCGCAACATTCCCAGCAATAATTGTAACGTCTGGGTATGTGTCACGAATTTCTTTAATTTTACGAATAACACCCGCACTATGTCCGTGGGCAGTATCGACAACTAAAGCATCCACTTGTTGGTCAATTAATGCTTGTGCACGTTCAAATGTATCACTTGTCACACCAATCGCTGCCGCAACTAATAAGCGTCCATGGCTATCTTTAGCTGCATTTGGGTATTGGATTACTTTCTCAATATCTTTAATCGTAATTAAACCTGATAAGTGACCTTGTTCGTTAACTAAGGGTAATTTTTCGATACGGTGATCGAATAAGATACGTTCAGCTTCTTCTAAAGATGTACCAATTGGCGCTGTAACTAACGCTTCTCTAGTCATCACTGAAGAAATTAGAGCTTGATTATCATTAATGAAACGTGTATCACGGTTTGTGATAATTCCAATTAAAGTTAAGTCTGTTTCAGATTCAACAATTGGAACGCCACTAATACGGTAACGAGACATTAAATCTTCAGCATCTTGAACAGTGTGTTGAGGAGTTAAGTAAAATGGATCTAAGATGACGCCATTTTCTGAACGTTTAACACGTCGAACTTCTTCAGCTTGTGCTTCAATTGACATGTTCTTATGAATGACACCTAGTCCTCCTTGGCGTGCCATTGCTATCGCCATATCTGATTCGGTAACTGTATCCATACTTGCCGATAAAATTGGGATATTTAACTTTAAGTTAGGGGCTAATTCTACTGATAAATCAACATCATTAGGTAAAATATGACTTTCTGCTGGTACGAGGATCACATCGTCAAATGTATATCCTTCGCGTTGAAATTTAGTGTTCCATGCGTTCATTTAAATCCTCCTATATATTTGTCTTTTCTATATTTTTACTAAGTTACCACGTAGCGCTTTTATTATCAACCGAATACTTAACATTCACTTCATAAAAAATTGGAATGTTCGTGAATTTCAACATCTATAATCGAGTAGGAGACTAGCCATTATTTGACTAGTCGACCTCTCACACCACCGTGCGTACGGTTCCGTACACGGCGGTTCAATACCTTGCGTAAGCAGACTCTACCAATTCGCTTAGTGGAACTAA
>NZ_JBGQQX010000055.1:0-13327 GCF_045528525.1 Ruoffia sp. FAM 26255
TGCCTCCGGCTTCCTTCAGATTCCACCTCACGGTGGACACCCTTGCCTTTAGCTAACAGTTCCTACTGCCAAGTCTGTAGTGGACTTTCACCACCAAGTTATCGCCCATGCCGGGCGCACATAAAAACCAACCAAGTTAAACTTGGTTGGTTGATTTGAGGTGGTTAGAATACGCCACCTTGAATATTTAATTGTCTCTTTAATAAGAAGCGTAAACCAAAGGTTACAGCGGCAATAATGATATAAGTCATTGATTCAAAGACTGGGTTCAATGCTGATGGAAGTAATACGGCACTGATACTTACGATTAAGAACCAACCAAACATTGCGGCAATAGACACTCCGAAGTAGCGCCATAAACGACGCTCACCTTTAGGTGCATCTAAATCTGGCATAACTTTAGAAGTAATTAACATCGCAACACCTGCAACAATATAGTTAATAATTAAAGTAGTTAAGCCCATGAAAGCAGAAGTTGTCCCCGCATCCGCATTCAACATTGAGATACCTGTGATGAATGTGAATAATGAACCTAGCATTAGCCCACCGTCTAAAGCAATTTGCCAATCAGGTGACTTTTCAACTGGTGCATTTTCTGGATTTGGGAATTCTTGTTCTATAATTAAGTTAGCAGTTTCTGTCGGCGTTCCATAAATCTGACGTGCTGTTTGGCTATTGATTTGCCCGTCTAGTAACGTATCCACCATTTCAGCATAGACTCGCTCTTGAACTTCATAGTGTAATTGGTCAGATAATTTTTTATCTACACTTAACATAAATTGCTTATTTTTGTTCGTTAATTCTGCAAACTGGCTTTCTTTAATCCCAGCAATAACATTTCTTTCTTGAGATTCTTCAACACTTGCTACTTCTGTTTCTTTAGCCGTCTCAATTGATTCTTCAGCTACTTTATCAGTTGTCACTTCTACATCTTTCTCTTCGAATTCTTTTTTGTTATCTTCTGACATAATTTCCCCCGATCGATCTAGACATTAAATCTAAATAGCATAATGTCGCCGTCTTTAACAATATATTCTTTACCTTCTGAACGGTAGTAACCTAATTCACGCGAACGAGCCATGCTTCCAGCTTCCATTAAATGGTCGTAAGAAACAGTTTCAGCACGGATGAATCCACGTTCGAAGTCCGAGTGAATCACTCCAGCTGCTTGAGGAGCTTTCATTCCTTTTTTGAATGTCCAAGCGCGTACTTCTTGCTCACCTGCTGTAAAGTATGTTCCTAAGCCTAATAATGTATAAGCTTTTTGAATTAAACGGTCTAAACCTGATTCTTCTAAACCAAAGTCTTCTAAAAACACTGTTTTTTCTTCGTCATCTAAGATCGCAATTTCTTCTTCAAGACTTGCACATACTGGAACAACTTCTGCTCCTTGTGTAGCAGCAAATTCAATGACCTTTTGTAAGTGAGGATTTGAGCTTGGATCACTTACTTCTTCTTCACCAATATTTGCTACATATAACATTTTCTTGCGTGTTAATAAGAATAAGCTTTTTACAATCGGCTCTTCTTCTTTTGTGAATTCAACTGAGTTCGCTAATTGATCACTTTCAAGTGCATCTTTCAAGCGTTCTAAAATATCCATCTCGATTAACGCATCTTTATCTTTAGTTCTAGCTAATTTTTGGACACGTATTAATCGCTTATCAATCGATTCCAAGTCAGCTAAGATTAACTCTAAGTTGATTGTCTCTATATCTGAAAGTGGGTCCACTTTCCCGTCAACGTGAGTAATATTTTCGTCTTCGAAACAACGAACAACGTGACAAATTGCGTCCACTTGGCGAATATTACTTAAGAATTTGTTTCCTAATCCTTCGCCTTTACTTGCACCCTTTACAATCCCTGCGATATCTGTAAATTCGAAAGTTGTTGGAATTGTTTTCTTAGGTTTTACTACTTCTGTAATGTCTGTTAAACGTTTGTCAGGTACTTCTACCACTCCAACGTTTGGGTCAATCGTCGCGAACGGATAGTTTGCTGCTTCAACCCCTGCTTTTGTAATTGCGTTAAAAAGTGTTGATTTACCAACGTTAGGTAAGCCAACAATACCAGCTGTTAATGCCATGTAGTCACTCTCTTTCTTTTATTTAAACTTATTCAGCAGATTCTGCTTTTTCTAGTACTTTTTTCATTTTCTTTTCAAAATCACGCCGAGTCATCGTCACAATATGCTTACAATTCATACATTGTATACGAATATCCATCCCCATACGGATAATTTGCCAGCGGTTTGTTTGGCAAGCGTGTGGTTTTTTCATTTCGACAATATCGAGTTTATCGAATTCTTTACGATTCATCTTGTCCACTCCCTATAAATGTATATTTAATAAATCTAAAATTCGAATTAAATCTGATTCAGATAAAAATTCAATTTCTATTTTACCACGTTCACCACGTTGATTAATTGTCGTAGCTGTCCCAAAGTAATCTTGCATTTCTTGTTCAATCGCAAGATAATGGGGTGGTTTTTTGGCTTTTTCTTTTTTGTCTTTTTCTTTTTCTTTGTCTTCTTTAGGAGCTTCATCATTTAATGATTGAACTAATTCTTCGAGTTGACGAACAGTCATTCCTTCACTTACGACACGTTTTGCGACTGGAATCAGTTGGTCTTTATCTTTAAGACCTAAGATTGTACGCGCTTGTCCCATCGATAATTGTTCCCCAACCATTGTCTTAATTTCATCTGGTAATGATAATAGACGTAAGTAATTGGCGATATATGGGCGACTTTTACCAATTCTTTCAGCCACTTGCGCTTGTGTTAAATCAAGATTCTCCATCAAGATGTTATATGCTTCAGCTTCTTCTAAAGGACTCAAGTCTTCACGTTGTAGGTTTTCTACCACTGCAATTTCAATCATTTGTTCTTCATCTAGTTCACGAACAATACCTGGAATTGTCTCTTTACCTGCCAGTCGACTTGCACGAACACGCCGTTCACCAGCGATTAATTCATAACCTTTGATTGTCGATTTTCTAAGAATTACAGGTTGAAATACACCGGACTGTTTAATCGAATCAGCTAATTCATTTAAAGCTTTCTGATTAAATGTTTTACGCGGTTGATAGGGGTTAGCACGAATTTGATCTAATGGAATCTCTTCTACGATTTCGTTTTCGCCTGGAGTTTCCTCATATGCTGAAAACAAGGCATCCATACCTCGGCCTAAGCCACCTCGTTTACGAGGTTGGTTATTATTCGCCATTACTAATCACTTCCTTTGCCAGTTCAACATACATCTCCGCACCTCTTGAACGAGAATCATATTCAATGACTGATTGCCCATAAGAAGGTGCTTCTGATAAGCGAATATTTCTTGGAATGACTGTGCGGTAGACTTTTTCATGGAAATACTTACGTACTTCATCCATCACTTCAAAGCCTAAATTCGTTCGTGCATCGAGCATTGTAATTAACACGCCCTCGATACGGAAATTGCGATTATAAGTTTTTTGAACTAAACGAATGGTATTTAATAATTGTGTTAATCCTTCTAGCGCGTAATACTCAGCTTGTACTGGGATTAAAATTGTATCACTTGCGGTAAAAGCATTAATTGATAATTGACCTAATGAAGGTGGGCAGTCGATTAAGATATAATCATAATTTTTCCGAATCGGGGCCACTGCTTCTTTCAGGCGTGACTCGCGGTTTTCAATATTTACTAGTTCTAACTCTGCAGCTGCAAGTTGAATGTTTGACGGTACAATCCATAAGTTATCTTGACTTGTTTCAACGATGACATCTTGAATTGGAATTTGATCAATGAGTACTTCATACAAGCTTGCATCTAATGCGCTTCTTTCTACCCCAAGACCACTCGTCGCATTTCCTTGCGAATCAGAATCAATGATTAATACTTTTTTACCTAAAGTTGCTAAAGCAGCTCCTAGGTTAACTGTTGTGGTGGTTTTACCAACACCACCCTTTTGATTACCGACTGCAATCATTTTACTCATGCGATCTCCTCCTTGTTATAACGGTTGTTTGGCTGGTTTACCAGGACGTCTTGGATATTTCTTCGGTGTTTCTAAAGTTTTGCGAATCACTAAGATTTCACGCTCACTATCTTCAATGGGTAACATCTCGCTAATTTGCTCTTCAAACTTCGCTCCAAGCGTTGCGATAGCCTTTTTCGCTTTAACGATTTCTTCGTCAGCTCTTTGTGCTTTCAGAGCAATGAAGTAGCCACCTTTTTTTGCTAATGGTAAACACAATTCGCTTAAGACGTTTAAAGCTGCTACAGCTCTTGCTGTGACGATATCGAATTGTTCGCGGTGGGCTTTGTCTTGTCCAACTTCTTCTGCACGACCATGAACAGCCTTAACGCCTGTTAAGTTCAATTCCTCTGCTAAAAGGTTTAAAAATGTTATACGTTTGTTCAATGAATCTACAATTGTAATGTCTAAATCAGGGCGTACAATTTTCATTGGAATACTTGGAAAGCCGGCCCCTGCGCCAACATCACATAAAGTAGCATTCTCTTTAAAATAATCAGGTGCCATCCATAAGGGCATTAATGAATCATAGAAATGCTTTAAATACACATCTGGCTTTTCAGTAATTGCCGTTAAGTTAATCTTATTATTCCACTCGACTAACAGGTGGTAATACTGTTCAAACTGATTAATCTGTTGTTCAGTTAATTGACTGCCCTTTTCATTCAGGGCTTGGATAAATTCTTCGACTGTCATAACCGTCTCCTTTTAAATAAGTCCTTTTGTGAAACAAACCTATGTTTCACGACATGTATACTTTAACTTAAATGCTAGTTCTATGCAATGATATCTAAGGAGAAATTTCCTTTTAATCACTATTTTAACATAGACTGGTATGAATTATCATTCATTTCAATATGATTCTTAAAGAGTTATAATAGAGATACAAATAAAATGGTTATTATATAGAAAGGAAGTTTACCTTGAGCCCAACTTTGTACTACACTTTTCATACGGTATTCAATCGGTTATATACGATTGCTTCAACAGAAAAGGGCTTAGCTTACGTAAGTCCAGACGATGGAGATATAACGATTTTGGAAAAGCTATTTAAGGGGTTTACTATCCAAGAAGATGAATCTATAAATGCAGAATCGATTAAACAACTTCAAGAATACACACAAGGATCACGTAATGAGTTTGATTTAGTGTTAGACATCCAAAATGGAACACCTTTTCAGCAGTCAATTTGGAAAGCATTACTTGATGTTCCTTACGGTCGAACTATTCATTATGGAGCGTTGGCTGAAAATATAAACAATCCTAAAGCAGTTCGTGCAGTTGGAGGCGCTGTTGGCCAAAATCCAATTTCTATTATTATTCCGTGTCACCGTATCATCGGAAAGAATGGTTCGTTAACAGGCTATAATGGTGGGATTAATGTAAAGATGAAATTGTTAGATATCGAAGGTATTCAATACACTGGTTAAACACTTTAATCACTTTAAACACTCTTTTAAACACTGCTTTTAATTAAAGAATAAAGCACCGATAAATGCAGGAGAACTGCATTTATCGGTGCTTATTTATGGTCTGATACTCATTTCTTCTAGTCGCTTACGTACTTCTTTGGCTCTTGCTACTGATAAATCACAAGTTAAACCATTTTTAAAAGTAATGATTTTTTCTTTTTGATTAACACTTTCAATCATCATTATATTCGCAATAAATGATTTGTGAACGCGGATAAATTCCTCATGTGATTTTTCAATTGCCTTTAAACTTTCATAGAACTGATAATGTCCATTTGTAGTAATGATTGCCACTTTATGCGGCTGAGATAAACTTTCGAAATATATAATATTATCTAAAGCGATTGAGCGCATTTTACTACCTACTTTAAATGTATATTGTCTTTTTACTTCTGAATTTAAATGTTGTCTCTCACTAATCACATTCAAAATTTCTATTATTCGGTTTTGTAATTCTTCAGGTGTCTTTTTTACTATGTAATCAATCGCTTCAACTTTATAACGAAAAGTAACCGGAGCTAATTCTGCGTGTGTAGTTATAAATACAATTTTACCTAAGTCATCAACCTTTCTTATCTCTTTAGCTAAGTCTAAACCATTCATATCATGGTTTAAATCAATATCAAGAAAATAGATTGCATTCGAAGCTTTTTCAGACCTAATTGCTTCTAAAAGAATTAGTGGGTTCACAGATGCCAGGCTGAGTTCCATATCAAGTGATTCAATCATAATGTAATTAGCAATGACTTCACTCATATAGGCTAATTGCTTCTTGTCATCTTCGCAAATATAAATAGATTGCATCAAATCACCTCTCTTGGGATGATCAGCTCTTGAGTAAACACCTGATCATTAATTTGAGTATTAAGCAGTATCATAGACTTATCTACTAGTCTATCTAAGTTAAAGAGTCCAATCCCTCGTTCTGCCCCTTTGGTTGAATATCCGTTTTCTTTTAATGTAACTAAACTTTCAATATCTACTCGGCAAGAGTTTTCTACAATTATTAGGGACTCCAATTCTTCTTGGATTAATGAAACCGATAGCTCTCCATGTTGAATTTCTGCCGCTTCTTCGATGGCATTATCTAAAATAATGCCTAACATACGTGGCAATGATAATGTTTCATCTGTTTCAATAAACATACTTTCTGACACTTCAATGTTCACAACAATCCCTCGTGACTTGGCATATAATAGTTTAGTATAGATTAAGTTTCGTAAGTCAGCATTTTGTAAGTAAATTAGTTTACCTAATTGCCGATTGGTATCATCTGTTTGAATGTCATGTTTATCTAAGACTCGTTCAAAATAATCCCGTAATTGATCCCACTCTTCAGCTTTTATGAATCCATCAAGACTAAGCAATATATTTTGATAATCATGACGAAACTGACGAACATCATCATATTGCCTTGTAATCAACTGATTATATTGTTGATTAACTTCTTCTTGAGCTTTTTCTTGTTCAATCATTCGAATTTGCTCACTGCTATTGTGAAAGAATATAAGTACTAGAACAAATAATACACTCGCGAATAAATAAACACTTCTAAATATAGTAAGCATTGAATCATTGAGTAAGAAATACTCGAAAAGATTCATCAGTTGAGCATAATAAACAACAAAGAAAATGCACAAAATAATAATATAAATGAATGTTTTTGCATTGATATAATATCTGTAGAACCACTTTATAAGTTGTCGAGTAAGGAAAGTCAGAATACTAATAAAAGCTAAAGTAATTATAATTGTCATCCAAAAATGAGGTAGTTGAACATAGCTCATTGATTCTGTAGCTATGTAATAAATAATTAAAGGTAAAGCACTATATATAGTACTAATAGAAACAGTTCTGTAATGCCAGTAAGTCGATACGAAAAAGACCATAAATATTAAAAATGTTTGTAAAGCTTCACGGTAATTCAAATTTAATTGCGCTGTGATTATAACAACGATGATACATATAAAACCTGAAACTACTTTATTTATTTTTGGCTTTTGAATGAAATATGAGTATAAAATATAAGTTGGTACAATATATTGAAAAATATTGAAATTCATTGTGCACTCCTTTACTTTAGGCTGATTATGAGTGAAAAAACATCGTTTATGAATAAATTAACTTTACTATCATCATATCTATTATAGTATAAGTAAGAAGTTGAAAATTGTTTTGTTACTGAAAGTATAGATTTGCTAAAGTATTTCGTCAACAATAAATTCCAAGGAGGATGGTTTAAATGAAATTTTCACGCAGTACTGTAGTTACGTTAGCCGTTATATTTTTGATAAATTTCTTTACAATTTCATTAGTTGAAGCACATGATGGTTTTGGAGATTTTCCGTATGAAGGTACTTATCTCACCGATGAAAACCAAGCGATACGAGGGTTTACTTTCGATACTGAGTCGCAATCAATTACTATTCTTACTCAACAGTCGAGTCAAAATGAAGATATTCGTCGTTTATTAGAGATTAGAAACAGTGGAAACCATACTGCTTTAATCGATCCATTTATCTCAGCTGAAGAAATAAATGACATGCGCGAAAAATGGGGATTAGACGATATAGATTATTCAAAAATATTGCTAGAAGCAGCAGATAAAGTAGAGCCTTGGATGACTCGTAAGGATGCATTGAGACTCGCTTTTCAAGAAATTCCGGGAGTGCATTCTTTATCGGACATTGATTCTGACTTCAATAGTGATATTTTGATTTCAAAACCTGAAATTCTACAATCCCAAGATTTATGGATTGTTGGCATTATGGGAGACCCACGGATTCTTCGTTTTGAGATGAACGAGAGTACCGACAGTATCACAGATGAGTACGGAATCGTTTATACCTTAGAAGAAGGTAATCAAAATGAATAAGTTAATAAAATTAATTATTCTTTTAGGTTTAATCGTCACGCAGGTTCAAATCGTTTCAGCTCAAATCTTTGATTATGATGGAACTTATCTAACTGATGATGAAACACAAGTTATTTCAGGTTTTCACTTTGATCAAAAAAATAATACTGTTGTTGTTATTACCCAAAATTCACCCACCATGAATCCAACTAATTTGAGTAACCGGACACGTCTAAGTAATATCCAAACTTATATAGATGATCATATTGATTTTAACTCTATGACCAATGAAGAAGTGAGCTCATTCAATGAAAAACATGGTATTGACTATGCTGAAGCTTATCGAGCAACAGCAGATATCGTAGCAAATAGTGGTGGTGAGACTTGGCGTTTTATCTTTGATTTACAAAATCCAGGCATTCTAAATTTAGCTTCTTTCAACTTTTCATCCAATTCGGCGCAAGGTAGGACGCCACACGTCCTGTATATCAACGAGCCTAATATTAAGTTCAATCGAAATTTATGGGAAGTATCAATGTATGATATTTCTACTCCCCTATTACGTTTTGAAGCTAATACTAATACAACTTATATTAAGGATGACTACGGTGTTGTCTACAATTTAGAAACTGATGTTCCTGACGATCTCGATTTTCTTTTGTTTGATTAAGCCTCATCATAAAATACAAATATCCCCATCAGCTTGGTTGCTGATGGGGATATTTAACTTATTCTCCGCTATATCTCAATGAATTCTCATACGTTAATTGGCGGTCATGGAATGCCTGGATTTCTGCTTCAATACTTGGGTAAATTTCTTTTACTACAACATCTTCACTGCTAGCACTATTTTGAGCTTCTTGATATAGTGACAGGACTTTATCGGGTCCTGCTTGATTCAGTCTTCCATAAGTTAATTCTGAATTAGCGATAATAATCGAACTAATTGCACTGTATGTTTCATAGTTCTCATTACGCAATAGATTTAAATCAGGGTATTCATTCGCAATATCTCGGTACAATTCTAAGTATATATCTTCGCTACCGGCTTCTTGATGAGTATGATATCGATTGACTAAAAATTCACTATCGACCTCACGTAATTGTTCACGGTTAATTGGTTGTTCTGTAATCATATTGTCGTGGATTATATAAGCAAGCTCTTCTTCAGCATTGCGGTTAAACGTCACTTCTGGCTGAGGGATTAAGATATCTTCATTCTCATCATAGACAAAGTAGAAGTTTTCAGTCGTCATGGCTGCTTCTTCATCACCATAACGCATTGAATAATCATTAATATTTGTGTTAAGAATATAAAGTGTTCTCTCTGAATTATCGTCAATACCATCCACTTCAAAGTTCTCTTCAACTTGAGTCATATCAATAGTATAGTAGACTGAGCCATTGTAATCATCTGTTATTATCATTTGGTTACCACGCAAGATAACCGACTGACTCGTCATGTCACCTTCATACGACCAGACACCTTGAATCTCTTCTGGGATTCCTTCAAACTCATTCAACTCTTGGGCCAATATTAATTCCGGTTGCTCTAGCGTCATCGATTGATCATGGGCTGTTACATTGACAATAGCTATCGTACATAATAAAGCTAAAACAATATCACGAATACGTCTCATCTAATCCCTCCCTATTGCTTGTTATATCAATTATAGCAATCATTCAAAGGGAATGGTGTGAAGTTTGCTTGAAGTTTATGACGTTATTGTGACATTCTTAAGTTAATTTAAGGTGCTTTAATTTGATTTCTTTAATTCGCTCTATGACTTCATTTGTTAAATGGACTAAACTATCTGTATTAGATATACCTAAGACTTCATCTTCACTCAACCACTGGAAACCTTGAGTCTCTCCTGCTTGTAATTGAATGGAGTTTTTATCTATATTAGTTAAACAAAAGAAACTTTTTTGTAAATATCGTTTCTCTTCTCGAATAATGACTGGCGTCAATTCATAGAGTGCATCTGCTTTAATCCCTGTTTCTTCATATAATTCTCGCCAAGCACCCTCACTAAAGTCTTCACCTTTGATTGTACTTCCACCAGCAGTTAACTCATATTCTCCTGCACGACTTTCTTTATCATCCGAACGCTTCATTAAAAGATAATCCCCATCAACATGCTGCACAATAATATTCACAATCTTATGATAGGTACCTTCAGGAATCGTATCTCCTCGTCCATGATTCGTACTAACGATGTTTCCACTCCGATCAAATAAGTCCCATAATTCCAAAAATTCCCTCCGTTATTCTTTTAAATAAACGACTTCTGATATGACCCCAAAGCCATTCTTTTGATATAAATGTTTAGCGTGTGCATTTTCTTTTTCTACTGATAAGCGAAATAGACGTTCGTCCTCTGCATTTAACTGCTTCATCATTTGATAGATACCTTGCGTTCCAAAGCCCTGTCCTTGATAATTTGGATCCACGGCTAAGCCAAAGAGATAATAATATTCTTCCGTTGTGTTCACTGAACTGGAGCCAACAATGTCTCCCTCCTGATTCAAGAAAACAAAGATCTCATGATCATCTTCACCAATACTGCCTTCTGCATAGGTCATCGCTTCTTGAAAAGAACTCTCGAAAACTTTTGCTTGAAATGAAGCGATACTTCTCGCATCTGTCATCACTGCTTTTCGTACTTGGATAGTTGCTTCTGGATATTCTTGCTCAACCATTACTTTAGCTTCCATCAAATATTCTGTCTCGTGCCAGTCGATTTGATACGTTCTGTGTAGATAATTCGTTTTTTCAATGAAGCGTCGCTCACTTATGTAAGATATATCAGCAATTCGAAAGGATTTAATAATCTCTTTAGCTTGTTCTATTAGAGCTGTGGCAATACCTTGTTGTCTATAAGTTGGGTGCACAATCACTGATAATTCAGCTTCTTCAATATTATCAGCATATATGGATAGAAAACCAATCAAGTAATTTTCAACCCAAGCAAATAAAAATGCGGGCATTCTTTGGTCAAAATTAAAGCGATTATCTAAATAAATATCATGATATGTTCCGTCATGCGTTTGAACCATTGCTTCTAATTCATTGATTTGCTTTATTGTCGTATTATCTAAGGTGTTTCTTGCTTCTATCTTCATCTTATTTCCCCTATTTTTTAATTAATTCTAATTTTATCACATTTAATTCTAATTATGTTATACTAACAAAAATATCAATGAGGTGTTAAAATGATAAATCAAAAATTAGTTGAGTATATTGAATCAAAAATAATTCCTCAGTACAAAGCCTATGATGGCGCTCATCAACCTGATCATGTATATCAAGTAATTGAGAATAGTTTGGATATCGCAAAAAATTATAATGTGAATCTAAACATTGTCTATGCTATCGCAGCTTATCACGATATTGGCTTAAAGTTTGGCCGACAAGGACATGAATCAGCCTCTCGTAAAATTATCGAAGCGGATTTTGTCTTAAAAACATTTTTTACTGATAATGAAATAAAGACGATTGCCCAAGCAGCAGAAGATCACCGTGCATCTTTACCTTATGAACCCCGTTCACTTTATGGTAAGATTATTTCTGAGGCGGATCGCGATATCAACTTTGAAAGATTACTGAGTCGAACCATTCTATATAGTTTGGATCACTATCCTGACTACGTTAAAGAGGATACTTTTAAACGAGTTTATACGCATATGATTGAGAAATATGGTCCTTCAGGACGAATTAAACTTTGGCTAGAATACGAGCCTAATGTCGAGAACTTAAAAAAAGTTCATGCGACTCTTGCGGACGAAACAGCCTTTCGTAAAGCTTTTGAACCTCTGTACTCAAAATACAAACAAAACTAATCATATTTACAACATTATCTTAGGAGCTTCTTCCTAGATAATCTTATTTTTATACTAAAAAAGCTTAACCATACTTAGAGATAGTTAAGCTTTTTAGCATTTTAATGTAAATCGACGATGACAATTTCAGGTGGATTAAAGATACGTGGGAACTGTTGATTTTGAATCATCAAGCCGCGACTGACAATCATCTTAGCCTCATTCTCTAATTCATATTCGCCACCGGCGTAAGCTGGGAAAAAGCCCTGTTGCGGTGAGTAAAGGCCGTTAATTAAGCCAGGTAATCGGAATTGTCCTCCATGAGCGTGTCCCGCTAATATTAAGTCAAACGGGTATTTTTCATATTGTTCAACTTGTTCAGGGCGATGACTGATTAAGATATTAAGATACTCTGTATCTATTTTTTTTCCTACGTACTTCAATTGTTTTTTAAATGTACGTTTGTGTTTCGCATCATCCACACCATTTATTACTAGTGTTGTTTGACCCACTTCTACTTTCGCACGGTCTCCTTCTAACACTTGAATATTCATCTTGCGAATCAAGCGTTTAAAGCCAGCTAAATGTTTCATACGTAATTCATGATTCCCCGTGACGTAAAATGTTGGGTAATGTTGGCCTAACCAATCGAGGAGCTTAGTTGTTGGGTGGACATTTCCAACGTAGTCGAAAAGGTCACCTCCTAAAAGCACAATATCAGGCTTTTGTTCGGAAATTTGTTCTATCAAGATAGATTGATTATCACCAAACTGGTTATTATGTAAATCACTTAAGAACATCACCCGAACATTATTGTTTACTTTATTGCTCTTCATTTGGTATTTTCTAATTTGAATGCTTGTATCAAAGGCTCTTCTTACAATTGCAACCCCTGCGAACGTTAAGGCTAATTTAGTTAATGTCTTCATTTTCATCGTCATCACCCACTCCCTTATAACTTACTATTCTACTACGAAAACCCTCTCATTTAAGTTAAATTTTACTAATAATGTCGTCATCAATTTCTCTTTTTGACTACTGCCACACATTTGTACCACTGATGCCAACTTTCTTACCACTGTTTGCCAAAGAATGTACCACCTTTTGCCAGCTTAATGTACCACTAAAGAAATATCCCATAACCACTGTGATTTAAGTT
>NZ_JBGQQX010000056.1:0-13235 GCF_045528525.1 Ruoffia sp. FAM 26255
CCGGCTTCCTTCAGATTCCACCTCACGGTGGACACCCTTGCCTTTAGCTAACAGTTCCTACTGCCAAGTCTGTAGTGGACTTTCACCACCAAGTTATCGCCCATGCCGGGCGCACATGCAAAAAAACGGCACTACAAATGTAGGCCGTTTTAATATAAGAATTATTTTGATTTAATATAAGTTTTACCATTAGCAGCTGGACCAGATGCTTTACCTACAAAGCTCACAAGTACAATAATTGTAATAATGTAAGGTGCGATTTGTAAGTATACTGGATCGATTGATTCAATGAATGGTATTTGAGAACCAACCACTGATAAACTTTGAGCAAAACCAAAGAATATCGCAGCTAACATAGCTCCTACTGGATTCCATTTACCAAAGATCATCGCTGCCATTGCCATAAACCCTTGTCCTGCAATGGTTGAAACAGAGAAGTTTAGTGAAATTGATTGAGATAATACTGCTCCCCCAATACCACCGAATACACCTGAAAGTAGTACACCAGCGTATTTCATTGCGTAAACATTAATCCCCATTGTATCTGCTGCTTGTGGATTCTCACCAACCGCACGGATTCTTAATCCAAAGCGTGTTCTCGCTAAGAAGAACCAACAGATAAAAGCAACAACAATACCTACATAAGCTGGTAAAGAAGTTGATTGGAAGAAAATACGTCCAATAACAGGGATATCACTTAAAACTGGGAAGTTAAAATACCCAAATGATTCGCGAATAATGTCTGTTTGTCCTCTTTGTTCAAATAAAACTCGTGTTAAAAACACAGCTAAAGCTGGAGCAGCTAAGTTAACAACTGTACCTGAAATAATATGATCTGCTCTTAAATTAACTGTTGCTAAAGCATGGACTGCAGCAATGAATACACCCGCAAGGGCTCCAACCAATAAACCAACCCAAGGAGTCCAAGATCCAAATGTTTCAGCATAAAATAGGTTGAAAACTACGGAACTGAAAGCTCCCATCACCATAATACCTTCCAAACCAACGTTTACAATACCACTTCGTTCAGAAAATACTCCACCGATCGCCGTAAATATTAACGGGGCTGAGTATACTAATGTAGATGATACAATTAATGCTAATAAATTGACCATTACTCATCTCCTCCTTGTACAATCACTTCTGTATTACTTAATTTAGATTTCTCACGACGATCCATAAAATAAGTAATAACATAGTTAGCACCTACGAAGAAGATAATTGCCGCCGTTGCAATATCAACAATTTCAGAAGGAACCCCTGCCATAAGTGGCATAATCGTTCCACCTGTTTTTAACCCACCAAATAAAAGACTTGCAAAGATAATTCCGATTGGATTCAGACCACCTAATAATGCTACAGCAAGTCCATCAAAACCAATGGCTGGAGCAACACCGTTCGTTAAGAAGACGTTTCTAAACTCGCCTAAGCCGTTCATAACTCCACCTAATCCAGCTAATCCTCCAGATAATAACATTGCTAAAATAATATTACGTTTCGCATTCATACCTGCGTAATTCGCAGCGTGCTTATTGAAACCAACGGATCTCAACTCGAAACCAACAGTAGTTCTTTGAAGTAAAATATATACTAATACTGCAAAAATTAAAGCTAAGAAAATTCCACCATGAATCGTTGAACCATTCGTTAAATCAGTTAACCATTGCATACGAAGTGAGGCATTCTCACCTACAAATGGTGTTGCATCCGAACGATCCGTAATAACGTTACGGATAATATGATCCGATATATAAATAGCGACATAGTTTAACATGATTGTAACGATAACTTCACTCGTATCAAAAAATGCTTTTAAAACTCCGGCAATTCCAGCCCATAATGCTCCGGCAATCGCACCACCAAGAATAGCAAGTGGTAAGACAAGCCAGCCTGGAGAATCAGGTAATGATATACCAATCCATACAGAGACTAACCAACCTGCTAAGGCTTGCCCAGCTAAACCAATATTAAAGAATCCAGCTGTATAAGCGACCGCAAATCCTAAACCAGTAAAGATTAATGGAGTTGCTGCACGAATGGTTTGTCCAATATTAAATGGATTTCCTAAAGCACCTGTAAGTAGTGCTTTATAACCTTCAATTGGATTATATCCAAAAACCAACATAATAATTGCACCAAAAACAAGTCCAATAACGATAGATAATAATGGGACCATAATTTGTCTAATATTTGACTTCACTATACAACACTTCCTTCCTGACGAGCCGCTTCAATTTCTGAAAATGGTGTTCCCGCCATCATCAATCCTAACTCACGTTCGTTTGTTTCATGTGTTGGAATGTCCGCAACAATCTTACCGTCAAACATTACTAGGACTCTATCGGTTACATTTAATATCTCATCAAGTTCGAAACTCATTAATAGAACACCTTTATCTTTATCGCGTTCATTAATTAATTCTTTATGAATAAATTCAATCGCACCCACATCTAATCCACGTGTTGGGTTTGCTGCAATTAAGAATTTAGGATCACTATCTATTTCTCTAGCAATAATCGCTTTCTGTTGGTTACCACCTGATAATGATCTAGCAAAAGCTTTCTCAGAAGTTGTTCTTACATCATAAGTTTCAATTAATTTTCTCGCTTGTTGTTCAATTTTACTAAAATGCAATAAGCCATTACTTGAATAAGGTTTCGCATAATAGTTTTTTAATACCATATTACTTTCTAATTGCATATCTAGAATTAAACCATACTTATGACGGTCTTCTGGAATATGTGCAATGCCACTTTCATTAATATCTCTCGGTGAATGGCTTGTAATATCTGTCCCTTCATAGAGTATTTGACCAGATTCGATTGGCATTAATCCCGTCATTGCAAGAATTAATTCAGATTGACCGTTCCCATCAATCCCTGCAATACCAACAATTTCGCCTTTACGAACTTTAAATGAAAGGTCTTCGACCGCTTTAATACCACGTTCATCCAATACATTTAGAGATTGGACATCAATAATTGTATCCGATGGATTTGCAAGTTTCTTTTCAGTAGTAAATGACACCGCACGACCAACCATCATATCAGCGAGCTCATTCGAAGTCGTTGTTGCTACATCAACTGTATCAATCGATTGACCGCGACGAATAACAGTACAACGATCGGCTACTTGTTTAATTTCATCTAACTTATGAGTGATGATGATAATTGACTTACCTTCTTCGGCTAATTTACGTAATGTAACCATTAAGTCTGTCACTTCTTGAGGTGTCAGTGACGCAGTTGGTTCATCAAAAATCAAAATGTCTGCCCCACGATAAAGCACCTTAAGAATCTCAACACGTTGTTGCATTCCTACACTAATAGAAGAAATACGAGCTGAAGGATCTACACTCAAACCATATTGTTGAGAAATCTCTTCAATTTTATTCTGAGCTGTTGCTTTATCAATCGTTAGTCCTGATACGGGTTCTTCACCCAAAATAATATTTTCAACGACTGTAAAAGCATCAATCAACATAAAATGTTGGTGAACCATCCCGATTCCGAGTTGGTTGGCTTTGGTCGGGGAATCAATTTGAACAACTTCCCCTCCCATATGTATTTCACCTGATGTAGGTTCTAATAAACCAGAGAGAATGTTCATTAATGTTGACTTTCCTGCTCCGTTCTCCCCTAATAAGGCGTGAATTTCACCTTTTTTCAACTGTAAATTGATATCTTTATTCGCATAAAACTCTCCAAACTTCTTGGAAATATCGCGCATCTCAATTACAGGTACATTTGTATCTGTCATAATTGCTCCTCACATTCTATACTTATAATTTTGCAATCGGTTATCATATATAATTATAGACAAGTATACTAAAAAAGCATAGTAAAAATCATATTAAAGTATTCTATAATTGCAATTTTTGTAAAATAATTAGTGTTTGTACTTATCCAAATTAGTAATTTCACAGTGTTTTTTAATTTTCCATGTTCTATAATGGTAAACCCTCATAAAAAAAGGGCACCTCCGCGAGGCGCCCTTTACTTAAAAAACTATTAGTTTTCAGGAGTTTCTGGGACTTCAATTTCACCATCAATAATTTGTTGACGGTAATCATTTACAGTAGTTAAAACTTCTTCTGAAAGATTTCCTTCAGCTAAGTCAACTCCACCATCAGCTAACCCAAAGACTTGTGTTCCAGCTTCGAAGTTACCTGCTTTTGTTTCATTTGTAAATAATTGGATAGAATCACCGATTTGTTTTAACGTAGAAGTTAAAGTTAATCCGCGTTCTTCTCCATCAATTTCAATAATCCCTTCAGCGTCTTGATCCATATCAGCTCCGATAACCCAAATATTACGTTCTGGATCAGCAGACACTAAATCTTTTGCTTCTGAGAAGACTCCATTACCTGAATCTCCAGCAGCTTGGAAAATAATATCAGTATCAGCTGCATACATTGCTGCTGCTAATTGACGACCACGCGGTGCATCAGCAAAACTTCCAACATATTCAACTGTAACTTCGATGTCAGGATTAACTGCTTCAGCACCAGCTACAAAGCCAGCCTCGAAACGGTCAAGGACAATCCCTTCAACTCCACCAATAAATCCAATTTTATTTGTTTCAGTTGTTGAAGCTGCAGCAACACCAGCTAGAAAAGCTGCTTCATTGTCTTGGAAATTAATAGAAGCAACATTTGGTTGGTCCACTACAGAGTCAATAATCGCGAACTGTTGATCTGGATATTGTTGAGCAACATCATTAATCGCTGCTTCTAATTTGAACCCTACTCCGTAAATTAAATCAAAACCACTTTGAACCGCCGTGTTTAAGTTAGTAATGTAGTCTGAGTCAGTTGCTGATTCTAAATAATCAAAACCAGAAGTACCTCTTTCTAGGCCATTCTCTTCTCCCCATAGTTGTAACCCTTCCCATGCAGATTGGTTAAATGATTTATCATCTACCCCACCTTGGTCAGTAATCATGATTGCACTAAAATCTTCTTGTGCGTTAGCAAAAATTGGAGAAGCTAATCCTCCGGCAAGTAAAGCAATTGTTGATAATTTAAGTAATTTGTTCAATGTGTTTCCTCCCTTAGTTAATGTCTAAAGGTATTATAGGTTATAAAAAATGACCTCTCAATAGTTTGACGTATTATCTCATTTATTTAAAGGTCATTGTTCGTGTTTTTTATTCTGGCGTCTCTGGAACTTCAATTTCTCCATTAACAATTTGTTGACGGTATTCTTCGATTGTTTCTTTAACTTCGTCTGTTAATTGACCTTCAGTTAATTCAACCCCACCATCAGCTAAACCATACACTGTATTACCAGCTGTAAAACCATCCGCTTCAGTTTGCTCCGCGAATTGTTTCACTGCGTCTCCAACTTGTTTTAATGTAGAAGTTAATGTTAAGTGGCGTTCTTCTCCATCAACAGTTACGATACCTTCTTCTGCTTGGTCACGGTCAACCCCGATTACCCATAAATTACGTGAAGGGTCGTTTGTTACTAAGTCTTTTGCCTCTGAGAATACTCCATTCCCTGTATCTCCTGATGCATGGAAGATAATATCTGCATCGTTCGCGTACATTGCTGCGGCAATTTGTTTACCTCGCGAAGCATCACCGAAGCTACCTGCGTATTCTACAGAAAATTCGATATCTGGGTTAATTGCTTGTGCCCCTGCAACGAATCCTGCTTCAAAGCGGTCAATAACAACCCCTTCAACTCCACCAACAAAACCTAGGTGATCTGTTTCAGTTGTTAATGCAGCTGCGACACCAGCTAAGAATGCTGCTTCATGGTCTTTAAAGTTTAATGAAGCCACATTTGGTTGGTCTACAACAGCATCAACGATTGCGAAATGACGATCTGGATATTGTTGAGCCATATCATTAATCGCTGGCTCTAATTTAAATCCAATACCGAAAATTATATCAAAGTTTGATGATAAAGCCGTGTTAATGTTTGTAACAAAGTCTGAGTCACTGTTTGATTGTAAGTAGTCATATCCACTCACTCCACGTTCTTTACCGTGCTCTTCACCCCATGCAGTTAATCCTTCCCATGCTGATTGGTTAAATGATTTGTCATCCACCCCACCAATATCCGTAATCATAATAGCAGAAAACTCTTCTTGCGCTGCCGCCATCGTTGGTAATGCAACTCCTGCAGCCATTAATGCTACGGCAGATAATTTAAGTAATTTTTTCATTCAATCTTCCTCCTTTGTTTGTTCATTTAAGATTATACCGTAAGCTTGTCAAAAAGACAATGTAAGCGGTTATGTTTCTTTTAATTTTTCAAATATTTTTATCCTTTTACAATGATTGATTTAACAACATTTCCATAAAAAATTTGCTCAAAATAAAAAAATACCTAGTAGTAAACATTGATCTACTAGGCATTTTAATTTTAATCTATTAAGACTTGTCTTGGTTTACTTCCATCAGGTTCACTTACTAAACCTAAAGCTTCCATATCATCGATTAATCTTGCTGCTCGATTATAACCAATTCTAAATCTTCTTTGTAATTGAGAGATACTGATTGTTTCTTGTTCTTTAATAAGTGCAACCGCATCTTCAAAGTATTCGTCATCAGATGCATTAGCTTTTTCAAGACTTTCATCTGTCACAACAATCGCTTCATCATAATCAGGCTCACTTTGATCTTTGATAAAGTCTGTAATACGCTCTACTTCAGCATCAGAAATATATCCACCTTGAACACGTAATGGTTTATTCATACCCATTGGTTGGAATAGCATATCTCCTCTACCAAGTAACTTCTCAGCACCGTTTGAATCTAAGATTGTTCTCGAATCAGTCCCACTTGAAACCGCAAAGGCTAATCTTGATGGCACATTTGCTTTTATAATCCCTGTGATAACATCTACGGATGGTCTTTGAGTTGCGATAATCATATGTATACCAGCAGCACGTGCCATTTGAGCTAAGCGAATAATCGCATTCTCTACTTCATTACTAGCTACTAGCATTAAGTCTGCTAACTCGTCAATAAATACCACAATTTTTGGCAGTTTTTCATAGCCAGTTCCTTCATTTTTGTTTTGCTCTTCAATATAGTCATTATAGCTATCTACGTTTCTTACACCAGATGCTGCAAATAATTCATAACGATGTTCCATCTCTTGGACTACATTGTTTAATGCTTGAGCCGCTTTTCTCGGGTTAGTAACTACCGGAGATAAAAGATGAGGTAATTCATTATACATAGTCAACTCAACTTTTTTAGGGTCAATCATTAAGAATTTCACTTCATTAGGTTTTGCCTTCATTAATAAAGAAGCAATAATAACATTCATTCCCACTGATTTACCACTCCCCGTTGCACCAGCAATTAGTAAGTGAGGCATTTTAGTTAAATCGGCTGTACACACTGATCCTGATATATCTCGTCCTAAAGGCACTTCTAAAAGATTTGGTGATTTTAAGGCCGCATCTACAATTTCCCAAAAAGAAACTGGGCTCACTTGAGTATTTGGTACTTCTATCCCAATTAATGATTTGCCTGGAATGGGAGCTTCCATACGAATATCTCTGGCTGCGAGTGATAATGCAATATCATCAGATAATGAAACAATTTTACTTACTTTCACACCAATAGCTGGTTCAATTTCATATTTCGTAACCGATGGTCCTAAATTTGCTTTAACAACTTTAGCATCTACACCAAAACTTTTAAATGTTCTTTCAAGTTTATCGATGTTTTCATTAATACGTTTGTATTCTTCAGATTGATCCACCGGCGGAATTTTCGTTAATAAGTTTTTTGATGGTAATTTATACCCTTTATGCTTACTTTTTTTCGATTCTTTTTTCTGAGTTGGATTGGCTTTACTGCTTTGTTCAAGAACAGAATCTAAATCATTATCAGTTGTGTTTTGGATATTATCAGATTGTTGTTGCCAATGAGCGGCATTAGAGCGTTGAACCGTTTCTTGGTTTGTCGGTTCTTCAGGTAAGGTATCAGCAATCTCATGAGCCAATATATCATCATCTGCATCAATTTCTACGTTGTTATAAGATTCTTCTTCATAAGTCGTTGGCGCATCCCAATCAGATGGATTATTGTAATCATAATTAGGTTGCTGTGGCATATCAACAACTGATTCTGACTCATCTTCTTTTGTATGATTAGAAATTTGGTCAAAATAATCTAAATCTAAGACTAAATCTTTATCTCGTTCTAGTCTTGCACGTTCACTAGCTGCTGTTGACGCTAGTGCATCCGTATCATCATATACTTCCCAACTAGGTTCTTTATCTACTTTAATGGAAGGCTGATAACGGGGTTGCCACTGTTCGGTCGTTTCCTCAGCATCGTTGACATTAAATTTGTTCTTTATTTTATCAAATAAAGCTCTTCTCTGAGGTCTTTGCTTACTTACATAAGACACTTCTTCTCTTGAGTAATCCTCATATTCGTTAAATGAATCATTTTGTTCATAAATAGGTTCTTCAACCACAGGTTCGATGTCTTCAGTAATTTCCTCTTCTTCTACGAAAGATTCTTTATATGTAGAACGAACTTCACTAATTGTGTTTCCAACTCGTTTAAATCCTCCATATATTAAAATGAAAAAGTGTTTAATTGCATTAATAAATGCTTCAAAAGTCACACCTGTAGTCATAAAGAGCCCAATAAAGAACACAATACCTACTAATAAATATGTTCCCCATTGTCCAAATAAATAACCAAAACTCGAATAAAAAACTGCACCGAGCATCCCACCACCAAGACTGACTTGGTTTTGACCAGTTACAAATTCATTTTTGAAAATATCAAAAGTAATCGCAAAAATGGAATCAGGTAAAGGTTCTAAAGGATAAAATTGATTAAAATGAAGTAATGTCGTCATCGCTATTAATATAAACAATGAACCCATTAATTTTAATGCGGGGATATTAACAATGGAACGCTTCACAAACATTGCTAATCCAATAAAAGCAATTCCAACTAATAATAAATCATAAGCTTCACCGACAAACAGTCGAAATGTATTTAAGACAAGTGAACCAAAAAATCCCCAATTAAATAAGGCTATTATCGATATAAAAGCGACAATCAAGCCTATAATTAAATATATATAATGTTTTGAATGATCACTTATTTGCTCTGACTTTTTTGTTTGAGCTTTCTTCTTTTTCGTCATGGACCATCCTCCTCGTTCTTCTATTCTCTAAACTTTACGCAACACTAATTATAGCATTGAATGGTGGATATATCGAATTCTTTATTAGAAATTCTGTGTTACAATGTAAAAAAAAGAAAGGGAGCGATTACATGAAAACAACTGAATTAATCGTATCAGGACGCGTACAAGGTGTTGGCTTTAGAAATTATGTAAGCCAAATTGCAAAAGATCTTAATATTAAAGGAACAGTAAGAAATTTGTCTGACGGTGATGTCAAAATTATCGCTCAAACAGATGATGATACTTTGAATAAGATGGTTGAGCGAATCAAACAACCTCAACATCAATTTATGAAAATTAAAGATGTCGAGATCCACGATTTGCAACTCGATAAAGTTTATGATGATTTTTCTGTAGTATATTAACTTTTGTTAATTAAATATAGTGAGAATCTGATTGAATTCTTCATCTCTTTTCTATATTATATAAGAGTATGAATTTTAATGGAGTGATAACTTAGATGAAAAAGAAGCAAAAATGGATAAAAATTATTGGACTACTTGCTGTTGTTATACTAGTTATGTCCGGCTGTGTCTCTTACGATAGTGCTGGTAACCCTTCTGGATGGGTTTACGAGTATATTGGTCGACCTGCATCCACTCTAATGGACTGGATTGCTGGGATTTTCGGCGGTAGCTACGGGGTAGCAATCATAATTATTACAATCATCACACGATTACTTATGATGCCATCATCAGTAAATATGACTAAAAATTCAATGATTAGTCAATCAAAAATGAAGATCGCTCAGCCTGAGATTGATGAAATCAATGCTGAAATGGAAGAAACAAGCGATCAAAATGAAAAAGCAGCGTTACAACAAGAACTTATGCAAGTGTATAAGAAATATGACATTAATATGTTTGGTGGTTTAGCAGGATGTCTACCACTACTAATCCAAATGCCTATTATTTCTGCTGTATATACTGCGATTCGTTCGTCTCCAGAAATCTTAAGAAGTAACTTCTTAGGTATTAACTTAGGTGAGCAAAGTATTCCACTTGTAATTGGTGTTGTTCTACTTTATGCACTACAAGGCTGGATGATGCAGAAAAATACGCCTCAATCTGATAACCCTCAAGCGCAACAAACATCGCGTACAATGATGTTAATGAATCCGCTAATGATTGGTTGGATTACTTATGCTTCCGCAGCTGGATTAGGAATTTACTTCTTAACCGGTGGTGTGTTCGCAATCTTCCAACAACTTTATATGAATAAAGTGGTAAGACCAAGAATTGAAAAAGATATGGAAGCTGAAGCTGAGAAATACGCACATGTTAAACGTACACCTCGTAAAAAAGCAACTAAAGCTAAAAATAAGAACAAAGGTGATTCAAAACGCTTAGTGCCGACGAAGAACAATGTCAATACTTCCAATAAGAAACGCCGTAACGAAGGTAAACAAAGACGTTAATCAATTTTAAAACATAAATTTATACATAAAAAACGGATACGCTAATCTGTTGCACTTCCTTAATTTAGGTAGTTACAACAGACGCATATCCGTTTTTTTATTATGGAATAAACATTATAGTTTTTTACGTTCGGCGATTTGCTTACTCTTATATATTTGTCGAGTGTCATTCAAGATTGGAAATTCAATATAAAAAATCGAACCGTGATTAATTACACTCTCCACTCGAATCGCCCCTTTATACCCTTCAACTAATTGTTTCGCAATACTTAGGCCTAAACCATTCCCACCTTTATCACGTGATCTTGCTTTATCAATTCGATAAAATCGACCAAATACTTTTTCTTTATCTTCATCAGTCATACCCTCACCAAAATCTTGTATCGCAATCTCAACTTTAGTAAAGCTCTTACTGATAGATACGTGGATTTCTTTACGGTCACGGCTATATTTAACTGCATTATCCAGTAAAATAATGAGAACTTGTTCAATATGATTTCGAAATGCTTGAATATATAAGCTTTCACCATCATCATCGGAATCAAGATAGAAATCAAAATCTTCGTGGATAATTTTAAAGTTATTGAATACTTGCTCGGTCGTCGAATAGACTTCTGTTATCTCATCTTTATAGTCGATATCCACATTTTCCGCTCGAGAAAGATCTAACATTTCTTGCACTAAGCCTTTCATTCTTGTTATTTCTTGTAAGGAAGAGGCGATGGATTCTTCAAGAACTTCGGGATCATCTTTACCCCAACGATTTAATAATTTCAAGTGACCTTCAACAATCGCAACAGGTGTTCTTAATTCGTGTGAAACATCCTCGACGAATTGTTTTTGGTTTGTGACATATTTATCAATTTTGTCTAGTAACTTATTCACGTGTAAACTTAAATCGCTCCACTCATCCTCTGAGACTGGTTTTCTAACTCGTATGTCAGATAAGTTTTCTTCTTCTACCAAATCCAATGAGTTATTAAGATAAGTTAGAGGTCTTAGGAAACGATGACTTAAAACAAATGACAATACTCCAATAATAACGACGATTAATAATAACACTCGCCAAAATAATTGATTTTGGTGTTGAATAACATTTGTATAATATTCTGGTTTCACAATTAATTGGAACGAACCAATTTTTTTACCTGTTGAATCAGAAACCACGGTGTTATAACCCATTAAAAAAGTTTCGTCGTTATGTTGCACTTCTTGCAATTGATCTGAATGATTAATCGAAGGTAAGTTCAATGTCATTGTTTCATAAATCAGTTGATTTGATTCACTAAACAATCGAATCGTCGTATTGTCATCTTCAAAATACTCTAAGTTACTTACGGCATTCCTTTGTGCTTGAAATTGTTCATCCGATAAAGGGCGAGCGGTCGTTTCAGCTTGGTTATATACTAAAAACGGAAAATCAAACTGTTGGAAATATTCATCGATTTTTTCATATTTATTCTGATAAGTGTCATAAACCTGCTTGCTTAAATTATCATTCACATCTTGATGATACCAAGTTAAACTAATGATGATAACTGGCGCAAAAAATGTAAATAATAAAATTCCCCATTTCCACTTAAGGGAAAGGGGCTGTTTTATTTTTTCTTTAAATGTTTCCATCTTAGTTTCTCATGACATATCCCGTTCCACGAACAGTTTGAATATAACTATCTTGCCCAGGAACGTCAATTTTATTACGTAAATAGCGAATATATACGTCAACAACATTTGTCTCAACTTCGGATTTATAACCCCATACTTTATCTAAAAGTACGTCACGAGACATTACCATGTTAATGTTTTCCATTAAGTATAATAATAATTCATATTCACGTTTAGTTAAATCAATAACTTCTTCACCACGTTTAACAATACGGTTAGCCTTTTCTACCGTTAAATCACGATATTTAACCGTTGGTTGTTGTTGTGCACGTTGCTCATCTTCATGGTCTAAACGACGGAATAATGCACGTAGACGTGCTAATAATTCTTCGATTGCAAAAGGCTTAACAATATAATCATCTGCCCCTTGGTCTAAACCAGAAACACGGTCAATAACCGAATCTCTTGCTGTCATAATAATGATTGGTGTATCTTTAACCGGACGAATACGACGGCATACTTCTAGACCGTTTAATTCTGGTAACATTAAATCTAATAGGATGACATCCCAATCCTCATTTAATGCAGCATCTAGTCCACTACGACCATCATATCTAATCTCAGTTTCATAGCCTTCGTGTTTTAATTCTAAGTCAACGAAGCGAGCTAAGTTTTTTTCGTCTTCAATAATTAGTACACGTTGTTTATTTTCTTCACTCATTCATTATCCTCCTTAACATATTCTAATATCTTCCTTATCAATTCTACACAATATTATCGCATATTGCTACTAATTAAGTGATTAATTCTAATATAATTAGAATATTTTCTCAATTTTTATTAGTAGTTATTAATATGCCCTGAGTTGAATTGAAATGTTATATTTCTAACTTTAGAAGAAAAAACGGGTTCTACAATAAATAGGGTTGATGACAAAAATTAAAATGTCATCAACCCTATCTTTGTGTCTTCTAAAAGACGCAGATATTCGTTATATTAAAAGTACCACCAAATAACATAAGGAGAATATCTAC
>NZ_JBGQQX010000057.1:0-12836 GCF_045528525.1 Ruoffia sp. FAM 26255
TAAAGATGAGAACACAACACAAACTATCGTTGCATAGAGAGACACTTAAACATAGGAATAAAAAAAGAGCCAAGGTGACTGCGTCACCTGGCTCCTCGGTCCACCAACATCAAAAATTCATGAACCTCAAATTTATAAACCCCTTCATAAATTAATAAAATAAACAAAAAAATATCCAGACCTTACTTAAAAAAGTAGGTTCTGGATATTTTTAAATATTTTTTGCTCTAACGTTAATCTTATTAATTGCTCGACTTAAAGCAATTCGAGCACGACGGTGAGCAACCGTATCATTATTTGATAAGGCGGTTTCTAATTCTGCCTCGGCTTGTTGCTTCTCAATGAGTGCTTTTCCTTCGTCAATATCTCTAGAACGAATCGCATACGTCGCAGTAATTTCAACGACATTATCATGCATTTCGAGAATACCACCATTAATCGCAATATAGTTATCCGCCATCGATTCCTCACGTCGGCTCACTTTAATTGAACCAACAGTTAACGAAGTGATCACTGGAATATGATTGGGAAGTATCGTCATCTCTCCGTCTGTTGTCTTCACTACAACACCTCGTGAGTAGTGAGTATAAATTAATCCTTCAGGAGCATAAATATTAACTTGTAATAGTTCGTGTTTTTTAGCCAATGTTACTTACCTCACTTCCTGAATCGGATTATTTATTTATATTGGGAAACATCAATACCTAATTCTTCTGCTTTATCAATCACTTGATTAATCGCACCCACGTTTCTAAACGCTTCTTCAGGTAGAGAGTCATATTTACCTTCTAAGATACCTTCAAAGCCATCTAACGTTTCCTCAACGGTTACAAATGAACCTGGAACGCCAGTAAACTGTTCAGCCACATGGAAGTTTTGTGATAAGAATAATTGAATACGACGTGCACGTGTCACTGTCACTTTCTCTTCATCACTTAATTCTTCAATACCAAGAATTGCGATAATATCTTGCAATTCATTATATCTTTGCAATGTTTGTTGAACTTGTGTGGCGATATGATAATGTCTATTCCCAACGATATCTTCAGATAAAGCAATTGATGTTGATTCTAATGGGTTCACCGCTGGATAAATACCTTGTGACGTTAACTTACGGTCTAAGTTTGTTGTTGAATCCAGATGGGCGAACGTAGTTGCTGGCGCCGGGTCAGTATAGTCATCCGCTGGCACATATACAGCTTGAATCGATGTAATCGCACCATCAACTGTAGAAGCAATACGTTCTTGCATTGCACCCATTTCACTTGCTAATGTCGGTTGGTAACCTACAGCAGACGGCATACGTCCTAATAGTGCAGATACCTCAGAACCCGCTTGAGTGAAACGATAAATATTATCAACGAATAGTAGTACATCTTGTTTCATTGTATCTCTGAAATATTCTGCCATCGTTAAACCAGTTAATACAGTTCTCATTCTGGCTCCAGGTGGCTCATTCATTTGACCAAACACTAAGGCAGTATTCTTATCAACACCACTCTCAGCCATCTCTTGAATTAAGTCATTCCCTTCACGAGAACGTTCTCCAACACCAGCAAAGACGGAGATCCCGTCCCGTTCTTGTGCGATATTGTGGATTAATTCTTGAATAAGTACTGTCTTACCGACCCCAGCACCACCAAAGAGTCCGACTTTCCCACCTCTTAAATAAGGTGCAAGTAAATCGATAACTTTAATCCCAGTTTCTAACACTTCAAAGTTACTTTCTAAATCTTCATACTTCGGAGCATCATTATAAATACTTTTCAGCTCATAGCCAGTTTCTAATGGACCACGGCGATCGATTGTCTGACCAAGCACATTAAATACTCGTCCTAAAACTTCTTTTCCAACAGGAACTTGGATAGTTGAACCTGTATCAACCACTACCATATCACGACTTAATCCTTCAGTCGCATTCATAGCAATTGTTCTAACAGTTCCTTCACCTAAGTCCAATGATACTTCGACGACTGTTACATCATCACGATTTAAATCCTCTTCGGTTACAGTTTCTTCAGTGACATTTGGAATAATCACTAAAGCATTCTGAATATGAGGGACACCATCGTCTTTAGGAAATCGAACATCGACGACTGGGCCGATAACTTGTTCTACTTTTCCAATTCTCATGTTATCTTGCCTTCTTTCCTTTAATTTTGTGCATTCGCACCACTCGTAATCTCGATGATTTCATTCGTTACGCGTTTTTGTCTTTGTTGATTATAGACATATTGTAAATTCTTAATTAAATCACTTGCATTATCCGTTGCTTGAGTCATTGCTTGCATACGACTTGCTTGCTCTGCTGTTTTTGCATCTAAGATTGTTCCATAAATCATACTTTCTGCATATTGAGAAAGCAGTATATCTAACACATCTGGAACATCAGGTTCAATAGCGTAGTCAACATCTGCTTTTTCTTCAGTTGGAAGATCTGACAAAGGTAATAATTGCTCACAACGAAATTCATTCTGTAATGCGTTAATTGAGTGATTATAAACTAGATATAATTCATCGAAAGTCTCGTTTTTAAATAACTCAACACATTTTTGGATTAAACTTTGAACTTGTGTAAATGTCGGAAAGTCAGGTAAATGATGCAACTCGTGTGCAACATGAAAATTTTCTTTTCGACATAATTTCATAATAGTTTCACCGACAGCCATCACAACGATATCTTCTGCACCTTGATTTCTTTCGTCCAATAATGCTTTAAATTCTTTCAATATCGTTGAGTTGTAACCTCCAGCTAATCCTTTGTCCGAAGTAATCACTAAGTAACCTGATTTCTTAACTGGTCGATTAATCAATAAATCATGAAAATCGACAATACTTGTTAAATCACTATTCGTAACATAACCAGCGTTACTAATATCACCCACTTGGCGCATTAAGTTCGCAACCGTTTGTCTAATTTTTGTTGCATATATTTCATAATTACTTGATATGTTAACAATTCGGTTGTACTTTGTCGTAGATACTAAACTCATCGCTTTAGTAATTTGAGATGTCTTATTGATTGAATCAATTTGTCTTCTAATTTCTTCTAATGCCAATATATATCACCTCGATTAATCTACTGTTTGCATTGTTCGGAACATTTCTCCAAAGTTACTTAATAAATTGTCTAATCTTTCTTGATCCGGTAAATCACCTGTATCTACAATTTCTTTCAAGACGTCTGAGTGAGTTGTCTCGACATAATAGTATAATTGCTCTTCATAATATTTCACTTGATCAACAGGGATATTTTCTAAATATCCGTGAGTTAATGCGAATAACATAATAACTTGATTCGATACGGGTATTGGTGAATATGCCGGTTGTTTTAATACTTCAACCGTTAATTTACCTTGATCTAATCTTCTTTGAGTGGACTCATCTAAGTCTGCTCCGAATTGAGAGAATGCCTCGAGTTCTCGGTAACTTGCTAAGTTTAAGCGAAGTGTCCCTGCTACTTTCTTCATTGCTTTCAATTGTGCTGATCCCCCTACACGAGATACTGATAATCCAGCATCAATCGCAGGTCTTACACCAGAGAAGAATAGATTTTGATCTAAGAAAATCTGTCCATCAGTAATCGAAATAACGTTTGTTGGAATATATGCGGATATATCTCCAGCAAGTGTTTCTACAATCGGTAAAGCAGTCATTGAACCGCCACCCATTTCTTTATTCAATTTAGCTGAACGTTCTAATAAGCGTGAGTGTAAGTAGAATACATCACCGGGATATGCTTCACGTCCTGGTGGTCGTTTAAGTAATAAACTCATCTCACGATAAGCTGCTGCTTGTTTTGATAAATCATCATAAATAATTAATACGTGACGTCCGTTATACATAAATTCTTCACCCATAGCTGTAGCAGCATATGGAGCTAAATATAATAAACTTGACATTGATGAAGCACTTGCAGAAACAACAATCGTATGATCCATTGCTCCGTGGTGTTCCAATGTTGTCACTAAGTTTTTGACAGTAGATTCTTTTTGACCAATCGCTACATAAATACAAATAACATCTTCATCTTTTTGATTAATAATTGTATCTACCGCTAAAGTTGTCTTACCAGTCTTTCTGTCTCCGATAATTAATTCACGTTGTCCTCGTCCAACTGGAACTAATGTATCAATGGATTTAATCCCAGTTTGCATTGGCTCAGCAACACTTTCTCTATCCATAATTGCTGGTGCTTCTGCTTCAATCGGACGGTTTTTCTTAGTGATAATTTGTCCATTCCCATCTAAGGGTTCTCCAAGTGGATTGACAACTCTTCCTAATAGGGCTTCTCCTACTGGAACCTGCATCACTCGATTCGTCCGACGAACTAAATCACCTTCATCAATATCAACATATTCTCCAAGGATAATAACACCGATATCATCTTTTTCTAAGTTTTGGACCATACCAATAGTACCGTTAGCGAATTCAATCATCTCGCCGTTCATGGCATTATCTAATCCATTTACTCTGGCAATACCATCCCCAACGAAAGAAATGATTCCAATCTCTTCGAGGTGATGCGATGCATCAAATTGTTGAATTTGTTGACGTAAACGCGTAGTTAATTTTTCAGTTTCCAATTATTTCACCTCTATTTCATATTGATTTGTTTGTGTAGATAACCATTTAAATCATTTAATTTACGTTTTAAACTGTTATCGTAAAAGTAAGTTGTACTTTGTACTCTGATTCCTGCAATCATCGATGGATCCACACGGAAATCGACTTTATCATTGTCGAAAGGAATGACATGACTCACCGCATCAATGACTGTTTTTCTTTCATCATCAGTTAATTGTTGCGCACTGGTTATTCTCACTTTTCCATTCGAACGATAATCATCTTGCACATTTGCTTCTATGATTCGTTTTTTATTGATAGAAGATGAAGCAAGTTGTTGTAATAATTGTTCTTCATTGAGAGAATTATTTACATTATCTACTTTCATTTATACTCGCATCCATTTCTAATACTAATTCTGATATTAATTGTTGGTGATCTTCTGAATTCACTTCACGTCTTAATACTTGTTCAGCAATTTCAATAGATAATTTACCAATTTGATCTTCCATCGATTCAAGCATTTGTCTACGTTCGCGTTGGATAGATAATTCTGCTTGTGTACGCATTTCTTCTATCTCTTCTTTCGCTCGATCGATTTGATCAGCTTTCATCTTTGAAACTTGCCATTTTGTATCTTGTACTAATTTATTGGCTTCAGTTCTTGCGTTAGTTAACATTTCCCTTGCTTCATCTTTAGTTGCTTCAGCATCTTCTTTGGCTGATTTAGCATCGTTAATATTACTATCAATCATTTCTTCACGTTCTTGTAAAATCTTTGATATGGGATCCCAAGCAAATTTAGAAACGATAAATAGGAGAATAGCGAAGGATACAATTGTCATTAAAAAATGACCTACTCCTGTTTGAAGTATTGATTCAAGCATTTAATTCCCTCCATTTTCCGTAGTTAATTCTTACAAGAATAATAACATGAATGCAATAACGGCAGCCATAATTGGGATAGCCTCAATCATACCCACACCAATAAACATTGTCCCTCTAATTTTACTTTCCATCTCTGGTTGACGAGCCATTGACTCAATTGCTTTTGAAATAACCATACCGTTCCCGATTGCAGACCCTAAAGCAGCGAATGCAATCGCTATAGCAGCACCAATTCCGTTCATAATTATATGTCTCCTTTATATTTTAAAATTTTAATGTTCAGTAACAACTTTATGTGATAAATAAACCATTGATAACGTTACAAAGATATATGCTTGTAATGCCCCAATGAATAATGAAAATCCTTGCCATACCACTTGTAATGGTATCCCAGCTAACCAAGTAACTAAACCGAAACTGTTACCTAATTGAGCGATTAATGCGAGTAGTATCTCACCTGCAAAGATATTCCCAAATAACCTTAATGACAAAGTAGCAATTGAAATAATTTCATCTGCGGCTTTAATTGGAAGTACGGCTACATTTGGTGTAGCGTAATTCTTTTTGAAATATCCACCAAAACCAAATTTCTTGATCCCTAGAATATGCGAAATGAAATTCATTGTAAGAGCTAATGCAATACAGACGATTGGATCAGCTGTCGGACTTTTCCAATACGAAATCTCATGTGCTTCCACTAAAAATGGTAAACCAAGCACATTTGATACGAAAACGAATAGAAATAACGTCAAAGCTAACATGACATAGACAGGTTGACTTTGATTACCAAATGATTCCTCAACAATCCCATTAATAAATGATATTAAATACTCAAAGACAGTTTGTGTCTTTCCAGGATTTTCAACCTTCAGCTTACGTGTGAAAAATACAGATAGAATAAATACAATAATCAAAGTAGCAATCATTGCAATCAATGTATTAAACCCGACATTAATACCGAATATATTAACTAATTTTGTCTCACTCAAAAGCGACCCCTCTTTCTTTAAAATATTGTGCACAAACTTTTTATAGTTTGTATCACGTAATACAATAAGTTGTTAAATATTTATTCAACATTTTTTATTTTACCATTGAAATTACATTAACACAAATACTTACTAGTCAGTAATCACAGCGTTTTTTTGTGTAGTACTATATTGACCTTGAATATATTTTACATTATAGTATTTATTTTTTTGTATTAAGTTTACTAACAAAAAATATTTTATTTTTTATTTTAATTTTTTCGGGCGATTATTTTTATATATTTCATAATGATTGCGCTACCACCTTGATTAAATCAAATGCATACAAAAATAATAAAAACAATTTATTTTTAATATTTCAAGTTTTTTAGTGTTCCTTTGTACTTTATATACACCCACATGTTGTTATAGTTCATAAAAATATACAAAAAAAGAGAGAGTAAGTTTTTTACTTACTCTCTAAAAAATTAAATTAAATGTGGATTGGTTGTCCTAATGCTAATTCAGCAGTATCCATTACAACTTCACCTAATGATGGGTGAGAGTGAATAGTCAACGCTAAATCTTCAGCATTTAAGCCACCTTCTACAGCGACAATTAATTCAGTTAGTACTTCAGAAGCGTTTGGTCCTACTACTTGAGCACCAACAAGAATATTATCTTCTGTTGTTGTAACTAAACGAACGAATCCTTCAGTTTGGTCTAATGAAATTGCACGACCGTTACCACCGAATGGGAATTTAGATGCTTTAACTGATAATCCAGCATCTTTAGCTGTTTTTGCAGTATGACCTACAGAAGCTAATTCTGGATCTGTAAATGCTACTGCTGGCATTGCAACGTAGTCTACAGTGTCAGCTTCACCGCTGATTGCAGCTGCTGCAACTTTACCTTCGTATGAAGCTTTATGTGCTAATGCCGCACCAGCAACGATATCACCAATTGCATAGATGTTAGGTAAGTTAGTACGACCTTGGTTATCAACTTCGATTAAACCACGATCAGTCATCTTAACGCCTGCTAAATCTAAGCCCATTTCGTCAGTGTTTGGACGACGTCCTACTGATACTAATACGTAATCAGCATTTACTTCTTCTTCTTTACCGTTAACTTCAAATTTAACAGTAACTGAATCTCCGTTATCAACTGCTTCTTTAGCCATTGCGCCTGTATGAACAGTCATATTACGGTTTTTCATTTCTTTCTCAACAACTCTTACCATGTCTTTTTCAAACGATGGTAATAATTGAGGTGAACCTTCAAGGATAGTTACTTCAGAACCTAAGTTAGCATAAGCCATACCTAATTCTGAACCAATCACTCCACCACCGATAACAACTAATTTTTTAGGTACTTCAGTTAAGTTTAAAGCACCAGTTGAATCGATAACACGTCCACCAAATTTGAATCCTGGGATTTCAATTGGGCGAGAACCTGTTGCGATGATTGCATTTTTGTATGAATAACTTTCTGCTCCATCTTCATGAATAACACGTAAATGATGATCATCTTGGAAGAAAGCTTCTCCCTTAATGATTTCAACTTTATTCTTTTTAAGTAACATTCCAACGCCACCAGTTAATTTTGAAACAACTTCATTGTCTTTCCATTCTTGTGTGCGTTTGAAGTCTAATTTAACTTCGTTAGTTGTTACACCAAATACTTCACTGTTTTGTGCATTGTGGTATGCATGTCCAGCACTAATAAGTGCTTTAGAAGGAATACATCCTACGTTTAAACAAACTCCACCAATATGTTCACGTTCAATGATGGCAACTTTTTGGCCTAGTTGTGCTGCACGAATCGCTGCAACATATCCACCAGGGCCTGAACCGATAACAACTGTATCTAATTCAACTGCGAAATCTCCAACTACCATTTATTTATTCACCTTATCCTTCCATTAACAATAATTCTGGATCTGCTAAGTAACGTTTGATTTCGTTCATAGCGTGTTGTGCTGTAGCACCGTCAACGATACGGTGGTCAAAACTTAATGACAATTTAACAACACGTCCAACTGCTAATTCACCTTCGTCATTAACAACAGGTTGTTGTACAATTGAACCGAAACCTAAGATAGCTACTTCTGGATAATTGATAACTGGTGTGAACCATTTACCACCTGCAGAACCGATATTTGAGATTGTAACAGTTCCATCTCCCATTTCAGAAGCAGATAATTTACCTTCGTGAGCTTTACCTGATAAATCAGTGATTGCGTCAGCAATATCAAACATGCTTAATGCGTTAGCATCTTTAATATTTGGTACAAATAATCCTCGATCTGTATCTGTTGCAATTCCGATATTGAAGTAGTTTTTGTAAACTATTTCGTTAGTTGAGTCATCAATCGATGCGTTTAATACTGGGTATTTCTTAACAGCTGCTACTAAAGCTTTAACAACATATGGTAAAAATGTTAATTTAGTATCGCGTTCTGCAGCAACATTTTTGAATTTCTTACGGTGATCCCATAATTTAGAAACTTCAATTTCGTCATGTAATGTAACATGAGGTGCTGTATGTTTAGAGTTAACCATTGCACGAGCAATTGCTTTACGCATACCTGACATAGGTTCGCGAGTTTGACGTTCTGAAACTGGTACAGAAGCTGGTTCTGCTGCTTTAGCTGGTGCTGCTTTAGCTGGTGCGGCTTTCACTTCAGAAGCTGTTTCAGTTTGTGCTGCTACTGCCACTGGAGCTTGAGCTGTTGTTTGATTTGGATCAAAGTTATTCACGTCATCAGCTGTAACACGTCCACCTTTACCAGATGGCGTTACTGATGTGATATCAATTCCTTTGTCACGTGCTAATTTACGTACAGAAGGCATTGCTAGAACGCGTCCTGTTGCGCTGTTTACGCCTGCAGTACCTGTAGATGCTGCTGGTTGAGCGTTAGAATCAGCAGGTTGTTGTGCTGGATCTTCGCCTGCTTCACCTGTTGGTGATGCTGGAGTTGATTGAGTATCTTCGCCTGAACCTTCGTAGTCCGGTGCATCAATTTCAACTAAGACTTCATCAACGTTAGCTACAGTTCCTTCTGGTGCATGGATTTTAACCACTTTACCAGCATATGGTGAAGGTAGTTCTTCTACTGCTTTATCGTTTTGAATTTCTACAAGAATTTGATCTTCTTCAACTGTATCGCCTTCAGCTACTAACCAAGATACAACTTCACCTTCAATAATTCCTTCACCTAATTCAGGTAAACGGAACATGAAGTTAGATCCACCTGCTGCTGGTTGAGCTGCTGGTGCTTCTTGAGCTGGAGCTGCCGGTGCAGCTGCTGGAGCCGCTTCTTCTTCAGCTTCATCTTCGTAACCAGGTGCGTCAATTTCGATTAGTACTTGACCAACTGTTGTTACTTCACCTTCTTGTGCAACGATTTTTGAAACTGTTCCACTTACTGGAGAAGGTAATTCTTCTACTGCTTTATCATTTTGAATTTCTACTAAAATATCGTCTTCTTGAACTTGGTCGCCTTCAGCAACTAACCAAGATACAACTTCACCTTCAACGATACCTTCGCCTAATTCAGGTAATTTAAATTTAAATGCCATTGGGTGTTTACATCCTTTCTCGTTTTCAGATATGTTTAACAAATAACCAAAGGGTAGCAGAACTACCCTAAGTATTTATAATTAGAAATCAGTAGCTTCTTTTACTTTTGCTACGATATCATCAGCATTTGGTAACCAGTCTTTTTCTGCCATACCGAATGAGAAGACAGTATTAGGAGCTGCTACAAATCCAATTGGAGCTTTTAATGAAAGAATTGCGCGTTGTGAAATTTCAGAAATTACTTTCTCACCAACACCTGCTTGACGTTGTGCTTCTTGAACAACGACAACACGTCCAGTCTTTTCAGCTGAAGCAACAATTGTTTCGATATCTAATGGATGAACAGTACGTAAGTCAACGATTTCAGCTGAAACGCCGTCTTTTTCAAGTGCTTCCGCTGCTGAGATAGCTTCACGAACCATTGCACCATAAGTAATGATAGATACGTCAGTACCTTCTTTAACAACGTTTGCTTTTCCTAAAGGAACTGTATATTCTTCTTCTGGAACTTCCTCACGGAATGAACGGTAAAGTTTCATATGTTCTAAGTAAACAACAGGGTCATTATCACGAATTGCAGAGATTAATAATCCTTTTGCATCATATGGGTTAGATGGGATAACTACTTTAATACCAGGAGATTGTGCAATTAGACCTTCTAATGAGTCCGCGTGCATTTCTGGTGTCGCAACTCCCCCACCAAATGGTGAACGGATTGTAATTGGCATAGTGCGTGATCCACCTGTACGGTAACGAGTACGCGCTGCTTGTCCTACGATTGAGTCCATAACTTCGAATACGAAACCGAAGAATTGGATTTCCATAATTGGACGGAAATTTTCGAATGTTAAACCAACAGCTAAACCACCAATACCAGACTCTGCTAATGGTGTATTAAACACACGGTCCTCTCCGAATTTTTCTTGTAAACCTTCTGTGGCACGGAATACCCCACCGTTAGCTCCTACGTCTTCACCGAAGACTAAAGTACGGTCATCTTTGCCTAGTTCAATTTCTAAAGCGTTTGTGATCGCTTGAATCAATGTCATTTGAGCCATGATTATTTATTCTCCTTTGCTTCGTAGTATTCAATTTGTTCTTGTGTTACATAGTCAGGAGTTTCAAACATATTTTTCAAGAAGTCCGAAACTTTTTGTTTAGGAGTAGATTCTGCTTGTTTAATTGCTTCTTTAGCAGCTTCTTTAGTGTTTTCAACTACTTCGTTTTCTTTTTCTTCTGTCCATAATCCTTTTTCAGTTAAGAATTTACGGTAACGGTTTAATGGGTCACGTTGACGCCATTCGTCTTGAGCACCTTCTGGTTGGTAACGTTTTGGATCATCACCTGATAGTGAGTGAGGTCCGAAACGGTAACATAATGTTTCGATTAATACTGGTCCGTTTCCTGCAATCGCATATTCACGCGCAGCTTTCGTTACAGCATAAACCGCTAAAATATCCATACCATCAACTTGAACACCTGGGATACCAGCTGCTACAGCTTTTTGAGCTAATGTTGGTGCTGCAGTTTGGAATTCACGTGGAGTTGAGATAGCCCAACCGTTGTTTTGAATTACGAAGATTGCTGGTGCTTTGTAAGCTCCGGCAAAGTTCATTCCTTCATACACATCACCTTGAGATGAACCACCGTCACCTGTCCAAGTCATTGCTACGGCTTTACGACCATTTTTCTTGATTCCTAAAGCTGCACCAGCAGTTTGAACATACTGTGCACCAATAATAATTTGTGGTGGGTAAGCGCGGAAATCTTCAGGGTAAGTACTTCCTTCAACATGTCCTTTAGACCATAAGTATGCTTTGTAACTTGGTAATCCATGTTGCATTAATTGAGGTAGATCACGGTATCCTGGGAAGATAATGTCATCTTCAGTTGTTGCCGCAATTGTTCCTAATTGAGAAGCTTCTTGTCCAGTTGTTGGAGCTACGAATCCTAAACGTCCTTGACGACTTAATGCTTGAGTACGGTTATACCACTCGCGGTAGAAAACCATATCTTCCATAAATGTTACTAATTCTTCGTCTGAAAGTTCAGGCATTAATTCCTCATTAACTACCTTTCCATCATTATCTAATATTTGAACTGTGCTAAAATCAAAGTTATCTGCTCTTAGCAGATCTTCCATTTTTGCAGGAGCTTTTTTATTTGCCATGCTATTACACATTCCTCTCTTAAAATAATTTAGAATAATACAAAGCACAATAAACTGTACTATTCAGTTGCTTTTAATTTATCACGCTTACTAAATAATTGCAAGTATTAAAAACATTATAAATCGGTTACAAAACTTGATTTTAAGCTAATTGTGAAACTTTTCTCAATCTGGCGATTGAAATTTAAAATTTTATTTGTTGTTATATTTTCAGTGAAAATGTGTTTCAATAAGGAAATTCTGTTGTAGTACAAAATTCGCCTGTAACATTTATTATAATCAAATGAGATGATTCCAATTTGTTTGTTATAATGTTTTTTTATAGTTCTTTTTATAGTTCTTTTTATAAATTGTTTCTATTTAATGTTTTGAGTCATCTATTGCATAAAATTTCATATAAATACTTGCTGCATCTACATTGTTAACTGTTTATTTTTAATATACTAAAGTAATTATTATTTCTAGAAGTAATAAGTTAATTTTATTCATTTAGTATTTTTTTCACTTAAACAAAATATTTTGCCACAAAAAAAGGTTCTTGAATTTTTGGTGTTGGTGAGAGAAATCTCACTGACACCTTTTTTTGTATGTACACAAAAGCCAGTGAATTCCTATATAATAAAGTTACCATACATTACTAAAAGGAGAATTCACTTGGC
>NZ_JBGQQX010000058.1:0-12708 GCF_045528525.1 Ruoffia sp. FAM 26255
ACAGAGGATGAACCAATGGTTGGAATCGATTCCTCGACATTTCTTTAAGTCGATGACGTTTGATTGTGGTAAGGAATTTTCCAATTGGAAAGCATTAAGTAATCAACATGACATTGATATTTATTTTTCCGATCCAGGAACGCCCTCACAGCGAGCTTTGAATGAGAATTCCAATGGTTTATTACGCAGAGACGGACTGCCAAAAGGAATGGACTTTAATCAAGTAGACCAAAGCTTTGTGTCATCGATTGCATACAAACGGAACACGATTCCACGGAAATCCTTACACTACCGAACACCGTTGGAAGTATTTTTGAGTTACTTAGATGAAGCAGTTTTGTCTAGCTTAATTTGACAAATCAAATATATAAAACCTTAGTCTCATTTATTGATTGAGATTAAGGTTTTATTCAGTTATTCTGTATAAGAGACTTTAACAAGGAAGGTAAGATATTTTGAAGTTATTTGATACCCATACTCATCTGAACGCCGATCAATTTGAAGGCATCGAGTCAGAAATCATCCAACAAGCTAAAGACAATGACGTAGAATATATGGCGGTGGTGGGCTTTGATGAGAAGACCATTGAAAAGAGTTTATTACTCAGCCAAGAGAATGAACACATTATTAGCGTCATCGGTTGGCATCCAACAGAAGCGTCACGTTATAATCAAGCCATCGAGAAGCAACTCGAAGAAAAACTCGCAGCACCGAAAGTACAAATGTTAGGTGAAATTGGGCTTGATTACTATTGGCCAGATTCTACTAAAGAAGATCAGCACCGAGTATTTAGACGATTAATTGCGATGGCAAAGGAACATAATTTGCCAATTACCATTCATAACCGTGATGCGACGGACGATGTTTATAAAATTTTAAAAGAAGAAGGTATTCCTAAAGCCGGCGGTATCATGCATTCATATGGTGAAACTAAGGAAGAAGTATATAAATTCCTAGATTTAGGAATGCATATCAGCTTTAGTGGTGTTTTAACTTTCAAAAAGACAGAAGACGTACGTGAAGCGGCTAAAGTTGTCCCAAATGACCGACTTTTAGTTGAGACAGATGCACCTTACTTAGCTCCTGTACCGAAACGAGGTAAACGTAACGAGCCAGCCTATGTTCGCTATGTGGCGGAAGTTCTTGGGCAAGTGAAAGACATGCCACTTGATGAAATTGCGACCTTAACAACGAATAATGCCTTTGAATTATTTAAGTGGTATCCAGAGACGAAGCAACATGAAAAATAATAAGCATGCCAATCCGCCCCGTGAAGTCATTGTTGTTGAAGGGCGAGATGATACGAAAAGATTAATCGAGGCGTTCGGTAAAACTGTCCAAACAATTGAAACGAATGGATCTGCCATTGATCAAGCAACACTCGATCAAATCAAAGCTGCTCATGAAAAGTTGGGAGTCATTGTCTTTACTGATCCTGACTTTCAAGGGGAGCGCATCCGCCGAATTATTGAACAAGCTATTCCTAGCGTTAAACACGCCTATATTAAGCCAGAAGAGGCGAATGCTGGTAAGCGAGGAAAGAGTCTAGGTGTTGAACATGCGACCAAAGAAAGCATTATAAATGCTCTTGAGACAGTCATGACACCGAATACGGAGGAACCGACGTTTATACATAAAGCCGAATTAATGCGACTCAAACTTATTGGCCACCCAGAAGCAAAAACACGCCGAGATTACATATCTAATCATTATCATCTTGGACATATTAATGGCAAACAACTACAGAAAAAGTTAGCGATGTATCAAATTAATTTAGAAGAATTGACAAAACAATTGAAAGCAGGTGAACAAAATGGAAACATCTAAACGATTAATTGCAACACCCACAAGAACAGCTGAAATAATGAAACAGTACGATATCAAGATGAAAAAGAGTCTAGGACAAAACTTTTTAGTTGAACCATCAATCCTAGACAAGATGATTCAAACAGCGGATATTACTAAAAACACAACGGTCATCGAGATTGGACCAGGAATTGGTGCGCTGACAGAATTTTTAGCCTTATCAGCCAAAGAGGTACTGGCCTTTGAAATTGATCCCCGTTTTGTAAAAGTATTAGCCAACACCCTATCTGAATATGACAATGTGAACGTAGTTCATGAAGATATTTTGAAAGTGAATTTTAATAATCCGGAATTTGCTCATTTAAAAGAAGCTGAAGATTTAGTTGTTGTTGCGAACTTACCTTATTACATTACAACACCGATTATTATGCACTTATTAGACACAGATTTGCCTTTCAATCGCTTAGCAATGATGATGCAAAAAGAAGTAGCAGAGCGAATGACTGCAGAAGTGGGAACGAAAGCATACAATTCATTGACGATAGCCATCCAGAATAAAATGGAAGCAAGTATTTCCTTTATTGTTCCAAAAAGTGTCTTTATTCCGAAACCAAATGTTGATTCGGCCGTACTAATGTTAAGACGCCGCGAGAAACCTTTAATCGAAGTGGATGAGCCAAGAGAGTTTGAGAAATTCATTCAAATGGCCTTTACTCAACGTCGGAAAACAATTTGGAATAATGTCAGAAATTATTATCAAAATGGTGAAGCAGACCAAACTAAATTAGCTGAAGGCTTTGAACAAGCTGAAATCGATCCCAAACGCCGTGCAGAAACACTGACAGTTTATGAATTTGAAGAATTATTTAATAAATTAAGCGAAATTTAATTTGAAATTTACTTGTCACCTTTCGAGAGTTGTGGTATCATTGATTTTTTAATCACTATGTGTTATAATGATACGGTGAGGTGATTGGGAATGCCAAATGAATTATCAGAGATAAAGACTTATTTGGAAGATCGTGTTGGTGAAGAGATTAGTGTGACTGTTCAGATGGGGCGCAAAAAGAAAGAAGAACGTAAAGGTGTCCTTAAAGAAACATATCGTTCAGTCTTCATTGTAGATTTAAATCAAGACGAAAATGATTTTGATCGCATTAGTTATAGCTACCGTGATGTATTAACGAATACAATTGAATTAGAATTCAAGTAGCCTTATATATAAATACTGATAAATACCTTAGCTATTCGTTCTGAGTGCGAATAGCTAAGGTATTTTTAGTTATATTAACAAAAAAATTACCAGACCGCTGAAGGAGTCTTATCCTTATCTTCAGCGGTCTGGTTCTAATTTTGTGAATTTTTATTCTTCTAAGTTTGCGAAGCTTTCATTAATGATATCACGTAAAGTATTTGCAGAATGGTTCATACGATCTTGTTCTAATTCGTTTAAAGGAATTTGAACAGTAGAGATAACGCCGCGACGACCAATTACTGCGGGTACGCCAATATAAACATCTTCTTGTCCATATTCGCCGTCTAGATAAGCAGAAACAGGGTAGATAGAATGTGTATTATCTAAGATAGCACGACAGATAGCAGTTAATGAAGCAGCAATTCCGTAATAAGTAGCGCCTTTACGTTTGATAATCTCATAAGCAGCGTCACGAACTTTAAAGAAGACATTAGCTAATGCTTCCTCATCTGTTCCAGGGTGATCTTTAATCCATTCGTAAATTTGTAACCCACCAATGTTTGCATGAGACCAAACTGGGAACTCTGTATCCCCATGTTCACCAAGAATATATCCGTGAACATTACGTGCATCAACATCAACTAATGAAGCAATTTCTTGACGGAAACGTGCAGTATCTAAAGATGTTCCTGAACCAATCACGCGTTCTTTAGGGAAACCACTAAATTTCCATGTTGCATAAGTTAGAATATCCACTGGGTTTGTCGCTACTAAAAAGATTCCATCAAAACCTGAGGCAACCACTTCACCAACGATTGATTTAAAGATTTTTAAATTCTTGTTAACTAAATCTAAGCGAGTTTCACCCGGCTTTTGAGCAGCTCCAGCAGTGATGACAACAATATCAGCGTCATGACAATCAGAGTATTGAGCTGAATAGATTTTTTTAGTTGAATGATAAGCCAATGCACTTGATAAGTCCATCGCATCTCCAACTGTTTTATCAGTATCGATATCAATAATACCTAATTCTCGTCCAACCCCTTGAAGCGTTAATGAGAATGCAAAACTTGAACCGACCGCGCCGTCGCCAATTAAAATAATTTTGTCTAATGTTTCTGTCATAATAAAAATCCCCTTTCATTATATGCTCAGTATATCACAATGAAATCCTATTACTCAATATCAATTATAATTTAAACGTTTCCAAATTGAAAATAATTCAAACTCAGGATTTATAAGTAGGTTTGTGATATACTACCGAAGAGATTTTATTAAGAAATGATAGGTGATAAAAGTGAAGTTAGTAATAGGTTTAGGCAATCCTGGTAGCAAATATAACGGCAGCCGTCACAATATTGGATTTGATGCCATTGACGAGATTTTGAGACGTCATCATTTAGAAATGACCGAACAAAAATTCAGATCAGACTATACAATTTGGCATCGAAATGGGGAAAGAGTTTTGCTAATGAAACCTTTCACATATATGAATCTTTCTGGAGAAGCATTACTACCAATAATGAGTTATTATGGTGTTGATATTGATGATATATTAGTTATTCATGATGATTTAGACTTGGATCCTGGCCGTGTTCGTTTCCGTAAAAAAGGCAGTTCAGGTGGGCAAAATGGAATTAAAAGTATCATCGATATGCTAGGTACGAACGAATTCAAACGTGCTAAAATCGGTATCGGTCGTCCTCAAGGCGGTTGGAAAGTAGTCGATCACGTATTGGCACGATTTACAGCAGAAGATCGCATTGCTGTCGATGAAGCGGTTGATCAAACTGTCGATGCTATTGAAGCTTGGCTTGATGGCAAGGATTTCCAGCACGTTATGAGTGAATATAATAAGTAAGATATGGTAGAATAAGATTACTATAGATATATGGATTAAAGGGGGTCAGTTACTGAGCCCCTAAATCCGTATTTATTCTTTTAAAAGAAAGGAGCAGACATAAAGAATGACAACAATGTATAAACAACCTTTTAGTCCAATCATCAATCAAATTAACAATTCAACGGATACAGATGCCAAACTCATTACTGGCTTGGACGATAGTGCGCGTTCTATATTTATTGCTCAACAATATTTGAACCAACCTCAACAATATTTAGTGATTGAACCAAGACATAAACAACAAAATGAATTATTCGAAGATCTAGTAAGTTTATTACCAGATGTTCCCGTTTTGTTATTCCCTAATGAAGAGTCATTAGCCGTGATGTATTCAATTTCTTCGATGGATAATACTGCTGAGCGTGTTAAAGCATTAAACGCATTAACTAGCGGAGAACCTTGTATCATTGTCGCATCTTCAGGTGCTTTACGCATGAGACTCACACCAGTGGAACGTTGGAAAGACGCTGTATTTCCGATGGAAATAGGGATGGATATTGAAAGAGAAGATTTAGAAAAGCTATTTAATCAATATGGCTATCGCCGTGAAGGAATGGTCCAATCCCCAGGTGAATATAGTGTTCGCGGGAGTATCGTTGACTTCTATCCTTTAAATGCAGAGCAACCCGTCCGATTAGACTTTTTTGATACGGAATTAGATTCTATTCGACTGTTCAATGCAGAAACGCAAGAATCGATGGAGAATATTGAACAGACTGAGTTTTACCCCGCACAAGATGTCATATTTACACCCCATGATCAAAGAGAAATTTTAGATAAATTAAAGAAACATTTAGATAAACATCTGAAGAAAATAGAAGACGAAGAATTAAAAATGCAATTGAAATCTGTTCAAACGGAGCAATTTACATTATTGGAACAAGGTGAGCCTTTAAAGTATGCCAATGCCTACTTAGGTTTCTGGGATAAAGAGGGCACGTCGCTCATTGATTACTTACAAGATGATGCACGCTTAATCGTCATGGAGTTGGGACGAATTCAACAGAATGAATTTCAAGCCATTGAACAAGATCAGTTTTGGATCGAACAAGAAATCAGTAAAGGACAGCTTTTGCCAGGGGTCTCTATTCAATTAGAAGCCTATGAAGAAATTCGCCAAGCGAATAGCCAAGTAGCGGTCCAATATTTCTCACTAATGCAAGGTGGTTTAGCAAATATTCGCTTTTCAGATGTCTTTGCTTTTCAATATCGAAGCATGAATCAGTTCTTCCATCAAATGCCTTTAATTAAAGCAGAGATGGAACAATGGTTGAAGCAAGAGAAATTAATTCAAGTGACCGTGTCAACGAATAAAGATGCGGTTAAAGCGCTGAATTTATTCGAAGAATATAATATTCATCCAACGGTTATCCAAGAGGGAGACGAGCCTCAAACGGGTGCCATCAATATCGTGACGACTTCTTTAGCCAAAGGGTTTGAATTACCGAATGAAAACTGGGTTGTCGTGACAGAACTTGAATTATTCAATCAATTAAGACGTAAAAAAGCAACGCCACAAGGTTTATCAAACTCAGAGCGAATTAAGAGTTATAACGAGTTAGATGTTGGCGATTACGTTGTCCACTTAAGTCATGGTATTGGACGTTACGTCGGGATTGAAACGATGGAAATAAGTGGCGTTCATAAAGATTTAGTTGCGATTGAATATGAAGATAATGCGCGTGTCTTACTCCCAGTTGAGAATATTAACCAACTACAAAAATACGTCGCGTCAGAATCAAAACAACCGAGACTAAACAAATTAGGCGGAAGTGAATGGAAGAAAACCGTTAGAAAAGTTCAAGCGAAAGTTGAAGACATTGCTGACGAACTCATCGCCTTATATGCAGAACGTGAAAAACGAAAAGGCTATCCATTTACTCCGGATACCCCAGAGCAAAAAGAATTCGAAAACGCCTTTCCTTATGTTGAAACGGCGGACCAATTAAGAAGTACAAAAGAAATTAAAAAAGATATGGAAAAAGATAAACCGATGGATCGTTTACTTGTAGGAGACGTTGGTTACGGTAAGACCGAAGTAGCGATTCGAGCAATTTTTAAAGCTGTCATGGACGGGAAACAAGTTGCCTTCTTAGTACCAACAACAATTCTAGCTCAACAACATTTCAACTCGATTCAAGAGCGGTTTAGTGATTGGCCGTTTGAGATAGGTATGTTAAGCCGATTTGTCTCGCGAGCAGAGCAGACTAAGAATATTAAAAAGATTAAATCAGGCGAGTTATCCATTATCGTCGGAACTCACCGTCTACTTTCAAAAGATATTGAATTTAACGATTTAGGGCTATTAATTGTCGATGAAGAACAACGATTTGGTGTGAAACATAAAGAGAGACTAAAACAATTGAAAGCCGATGTGGACGTATTAACATTAACAGCGACACCGATTCCAAGAACATTACATATGTCGATGATTGGTGTGCGAGATTTATCACTAATTGAAACACCACCACAAAACCGATTTCCTGTACAAACTTATGTAATGGAATTGAATGCAGGTGTTGTAAAAACAGGGATTGAACGTGAGTTAGCTCGTGGTGGGCAAGTCTTTTACTTGCATAACCGTGTCGCAACTATTCATCAAAAGGCTGAAGAAATTTCGAATCTCGTACCAGATGCGAGAGTGGCTGTCGCTCATGGGCAATTATCAGAAGTAGAATTAGAACGTGTCTTAGTCGACTTTATTGGTGGAGAATATGATGTCCTAGTAACAACAACCATCATAGAAACAGGGGTAGATATACCGAACGCAAACACCCTATTTGTTGAAAATGCGGACCATATGGGCTTATCAACCTTGTATCAGCTTAGAGGACGTGTCGGTCGTACACACCGTTTAGCCTACGCTTATTTAATGTATGAGCCATTTAAACAACTCAATGAGATTAGTGAGAAGCGTTTAAACGCGATTCGTGAATTTACTGAATTAGGCTCAGGCTTTAAGATTGCTATGCGAGATTTATCGATTCGAGGGGCAGGAGACTTACTTGGTAAGCAACAATCGGGTTTCATCGATTCTGTCGGATACGACCTGTATACACAAATGCTTAAAGAAGCAGTGGATGCTCGTCAAGGCAATAGCGCGAAAACCTTTGGTGAATCGACTTCATTTGAATGGCAAGTCAATATTGATGCCTATATTCCGGGTGAGTATATTGATGACGATATTCAAAAAATCGGTGTCTACAAATCCATTCAAAACATTAGTTCAGAAGAGGATTACCGTAGCTTACAAGACGAGCTGATTGACCGCTTTGGCGAATTCCCAGATGAAGTTTCAGACTTATTAGATATTGCTTTAATTAAACATTACAGTATTGAAGCAGGTATCCTATCATTTACACGTAAGCGTCAAGAAGTCATTGCCACGTTTAATGAAGAAGCCACGAAGCATCTTCAAGGAGCGAACATATTCCAAGCTTTACAAAATGTCCAGCTGCAAGCTAAAGTACAAATCAATAAAAATAAATTAGAAGTCAGCTTAAATGTATATAATAAAGATAATGATCAGTGGCTATCTGCGTTGATTAATTTCACAAAAGATACGGCTGATGTCTTAAATCAAGTAACACAGGAGGTGTAAAGATGCGTCTAGACAAATTTTTGAAAGTCTCTCGTTTAATTAAACGTCGAACTGTTGCTAAAGAAGTAGCAGACCAAGGACGGATTACAATTAATGGTAACATTGCTAAATCAAGTTCAGCAGTTGCAGTCGGAGATGAGTTAACGATTCGTTTCGGGAATCGACTCATGACCGTTGAAGTTAATGAATTGCAAGAATCAACTAAAAAAGAAGATGCTCAAAATATGTACAAAATCATTTCGGAAGAACGATTAGAGCAGTAAAATTTAATCGAATCAGTTCACTAAATTTTATCAATTAGATTGGATATTTGAGGGAAATACTGTTATACTCGGATATGAATAAGGGGTGAAACGCGTGCAACAATCGAAAACAAATAATCATAGAAAAAATGAGAAAATTGTGTATCTTCCGAATCAATGGGGACAACATCGGAATGTATCTGCTGACCCCGCTGAAGTAAACAACAAACCTAAGAAAGCATTCAAAATGCAAACATTAGGTGTTCTAGCAATAGGTATTATCGGAGTAACACTAGCCGCTGTCCCTCTCGTGCAAGCATATCTGGAATCAGATGCGTTAACACAAGAGTTAGCTATTGCAAAAGAACTGGAAAAGGAAGCAATGCAAGAGAACATTCAGGCACAAGAAGAGTATAAACATATGCAAGATCCTGAATACCTCGCAGATGTTGCAAGACGTGACTATTATTATAGTAAACCAGGTGAAATTATTTTTGATTTAGAAGATAATCAAGAATAATCCCTTACTCATTACAATAGATAGAAAATCAAGGAGGAAATTGTAATTAATGTCAGTTGAAGTAGGTCAAAAAGTTTCAGGTAAAGTCACAGGTATAACAAACTTTGGTGCATTTGTTTCATTACCAGAAAATAAATCAGGACTCGTTCATATTAGTGAAGTTTCAGATGGATTTGTCAAAGATATTAACGATATCTTATCAGTAGGCGATGAAGTCACAGTTAAAGTTCTTAAAATCACCCCAGATGGAAAGACTAACTTGTCAATTCGTAAAGCGAATGAGCAAGCACAACCAGATCAAGCAGCTACAAGACCTGCACCTTCACACGATAAAAAACCGAGTGATCATAAAGGGCAAAGTCACAGTAATAAAGGGAGCTATAGCAAACCAAACCACAGTTCAAATAGCAGACCACAACAAAGTAGAAGCAACAACAGTAACAATAGTGGTGGGAATGACTTCGATTCATTAATGAACCAATTCCTAAAAGATAGTGAAGATAACTTATCATCTTTACGTCGTAATACAGAAGGTAAACGCGGTGGTCGTGGAGGCCGTCGTAACTAATTCACTTTTTAATTTAACAAGAGCGGACACCATTGCAATATGGTGCCCGCTCTTTTACTGTAAACAGATTCATGCGTGATATCCTTAAGAGGAAGAATCAAATGACCTTTCATTTGAAAAGAATAGGATACTCATGAATTACTTATTTAATATGTTCAATTTTCTTATGTGGTAATATAATGATGACTTTCGTTCCATCACCAAGTTCGCTTTGATATTCGATAGTTCCTTCGTGGATATCAATAATACGTTTAACAATCGCTAAACCAAGCCCATTACCTGAGCTAAAGCGACTACCGTCCACTTGGAAGAAACGCTCAAAAATAATATTTAACTTCTTTGAAGGAATACCAATCCCCGTATCTTCGATAATAATTTCAACCGAATCTTTTGAGTCTTTTAGATGCACGATGATTTGTCCATCCTGCTCACTGTACTTGATTGCATTATCTAATAGATTGATCCAAACTTGATTCAATAAATCTTCATTGGCATAGAGCACGGTTGAATCTAAGTCGATCGTCATCGTCAAGTTTTTCTCCTCCCATTGGTTGTGGAGGCTTAAAATACTTTCACGGATTTGTTCGTCTAAACGATAAGGTTTTCTTTCAATTGAAATAGACTGATTATCAAGTTTTGATAATTTTAATATATTATCTGATAAACCAGAAAGTTGTTTAGTTGCAACGATGATTCGATGCTGATAAGATTCCCGCTCACTTGCGGACAAATCAGGAGACTGTAAAAGCTGTGCATACCCTTGTATCGAAGATAAAGGGGTTTTGAACTCATGTGAGATTACGGATGTAAAGTCACTTTGTAAACGTTGAATACCACTTAATTCGTTGACCATTAAATTAAAAGAATGATACAATTCCGATACTTCAGCAATCCGTTCGTTTTCATCCAATTGCACTGAAAAGTCACTTTCTATCACTTTGGTCATCGCTTTCTTAAGTTTGATAATTGGATTTAGAATTTGGATCATAACAATTCCAGATATCACTAAACCAATTACACTACTAAAGATGATAGGGATGACCCAAGAAAGTTTAGGAGACCCCTCCAAACTTGGCAATAGGGCAAACTCTTCCAAAACTAAGATTATAATAATTAATACAGCAGCGAAAACAATCGTAAGTATTAAAGTTACAAATGAAAAGTAGATCCATAAGCGTGATTCAAGCCACTTTTTCATTGTGTTACATCTGCCTTATAGCCTAGTCCACGAATGGTCATAATCTTAAAATCTTCATTATCAGAGAAACGATCACGTAATCGTTTTATATGTACATCAATGGTACGTTCATCTGTTTGAGTATCTAATCCCCAAATTTGATCCATTAATTGTTGACGGGTAAAAATCTTATCCGGATAGGATAACAGTTTTTGCAAGAGTAAAAACTCTTTTTGTGGCAGTGATGAAACATCGTCGCCAGTAGTAACTGAGAAGTTATCTTGGTTCAAAGTTGTGTCTCCAATAATTAAATGGCGACTGTTCGCTATCTTAGAACGGCGAAGTAAAGCTTCAACTCTCAGTACCATTTCTTTAACATCAATAGGTTTAACCATATAATCATCGACGCCGATTCTAAAGCTGAGTTTCTTATCTTCATAATCATCTTTGGCTGAGATAACTAGAATAGGGACTTCGTCTCCGATTTGACGCATGGATTCTGCAAATTCATAGCCATCCATTTCTGGCATCATAATATCAGTTATAATTAAATCAACGTATTCTTTATCTAAATAATCTAGAGCAAGGACACCGTTACCAACTGTTTTAACGTCATAATCCGCATGTTCTAAGACAGATTGGAACATATTTGCTAATTCCAAATCATCTTCTATAATTAAAATTTTAGTCATTTGAATTCCTCCTATATATTAGACTTAATCTAGCATGGATGTATTAACTATTTATGAAGCAATCTGAATAATTGCTAGAGCGTGAGAAAAAAGTTTGATGATTTCAGAAATATTTTCAATCGACGTTGGATGCATTGGATTATCACGTCTGTGTTTAGGGTGTGTGTAATGAATGGCTTTCCAGCCTGCTTGAGATGCACCTAGAAAATCGTTAGTATAACTTATCTCCTATGTAAGTAAATTCATAGCTCAGGTAGCCTAGCTCTTCTGTAACTTGGTTAAATACTTCAATATCTGGTTTTGAACCATTTAATTCTTCTGAAATAAACCAATGATTTTCAAGAATCCATCGGTTGGTGTGTAAGGTGTTTAATTTATTTCTTTGATCAATGGAAGGGCCATTTGTAAGAATGAATAAGTCATATCCAACAGCTTGTAAATGCTCAAAGACATGAATGATTTCTGAATTAAGAGTTAAATGTTGACGGTAATATTCATTGAGTGCTTGGAATATCGTCGCTTGCTCAATACTTATTTCGTAATGAAACTTTTTATAAGTGGAAAGGATTCGGTTAAATTGGTACGTCGCTTTAGCTTTTCCCTCACGAATAAATTTCTCATATTCAATATCAGATTGAACATCAAAGATGCGATTGAAAGATTCAAACGATGGCTGACTTTGAATCACATGTTCCTGCATCGTTTCGAATGCAGCACGGTAAAAATCACTTCTTTGGTAAAGGGTATCATCTAAGTCCCAACCAATGGTTTTAATCTGTTTCATAGTGTTTCCTTTGTAAATCTACCTTATAATATCAGGATTTATGTTTATGTAAGTATATGATAGCATGTTAATAGGGAGTTCCAAAAAATAATGGAGAGTGTAAAATATCTTGTGTAAATAGAAAAAAGGAAGCCCCTTCTGTAGAATAGAGTTACCACACTACATTCACAGAAAAGAGGACTTCCCTATGAACAATCTTACTACAGATATCTTACAGACT
>NZ_JBGQQX010000059.1:0-12231 GCF_045528525.1 Ruoffia sp. FAM 26255
CATCCGTGGTAAGATGGGTGTAGGTCATTTGTGGTCACTCCTTTGTATTCTTTGGTCGGAATTACAAGTTGAGTGTACCACAAATGGCTGTTTTAGTTGTCTAGCTTAATTTTACAATCGGCGTATACTAAAGTAGTAGACTATTTTATTATATTTCATATAAAAGAAAAAAAGCATATAGATTCTTATTCACGAATAGAATGATATACTAGTTAAAAGAAATATTTAGTTAAAGACGAGGTAGATAACATGTGCTTAATAACTTTTCGAAACGAAGAAGGTGCTCAAGCGCCATTTGTATTAATTGCTAATCGGGATGAAGCTTATCAAAGGGAAAGTTTGCCCATTCATTTTTGGAAGGATCATCCAACTATTCTTGGGGGCCGTGATATGAAAGCTGGTGGTACTTGGTTGGCTATCACAACGACGGGGCGCTTTGCTGCTTTAACCAACCAACCTTTCACCGAGCATGTTCCAGTTGACCCTATATCACGTGGGGGACTGATTACTGATTTTCTAACGAGTGAAGTTAGTGTCTTAGATTACGTTAGGCAATTACGGGCGGACCGCAAGAAGTATGAAGGCTATCATCTGTTGTTTGGGACAATCGATGACTTGTACAGATATGATAATGTGAGAGATGAATTCAAACCTTATAATCAAGAAGTTCACAGCCTTAGTAATACGAAGGATGATCTGTCCAAGTATCGCCAACTTAAATCCGAAGCAGTCTTAGCTGAGACTCTCGCTAAGGAGGCATTACCAGAATTAGACAACTTGATTGGCTTATTTCAAGATACAACGCCTAACCCAGATTTGAAAGACTATCCACAAGCATTAGAGAAAGAGGTTGCCTTGAAACATTCGTCCATCTTCATCCAAAGTAACCCAGACTTTGGGACAGTTTCTACGACTGCGATTGTTATCAATAGAGAAGGGCAAGTATCAATGAAAGAAGTACGTTATAATGCGCAAGAAATCATTCAAGTTACTGAGGAAAAATTTGTCTTAGAAAAGGACTAAGGTAGGGTATAACACTGACTAAGTTTGACATTCATAGAAAAAGTTGCTATAATAATTTTGTATCATAGCGGGGATGTTTTGGTTTCGACAGGTATTGTTCGAACTTATGATGCGTCAGGAAGGCAGCGACTTCCTAAAAACGCTACAGTTAAATATAACTGCAAACAATACAAACAATAATTTCGCTTTAGCAGCCTAAGAACTGCGGGTGAAGATCGGCCTGGCATCGCCCATGTGCTCAGATACCGGTCTCAAATTCAGTGGGATACGATTTAACTTTCCGTCTGCAAGTTAAATAAGAGATGACCAGACTCGCGAACTGCGATGCCCGTTTATCGGCTAACAGTGAGCCAAACTTTAAATGGATAAACTATTGACGTAGATTCGTAAGTGACGAGATATTTGGACAGGAGTTCGAATCTCCTCATCTCCATTGTTAAAATATATATTATCAAGGTTTATAGCGCTAGGGATTAGAACTTTTGAGTTTTATATCCCCAATGTACCCCCAGTATACTAATGGAATTCCATTAGTATATTGTCGGGTATATTTTTTTACATACTTATAGAAAGGAAGAATTTTGATATGTCAAAAAACTACAACCATAAACCGCCAACAAAGTATGAAAAAACAGATAGTAAGAGAACAGAGTTTATGCCATATGACATCGCATTGATTAAAATAACAGAAGAGATGAGAGTCATGGGTAAAAGTGAGCGAACAATACGGGATTACAACTATCACTTTAAACGAATGATAAACAGCTATGGTAGTTTTATAAGCTCATGCACATCTATAAATCGGGACGTATTACTCAATTATTTAGCTTTGGGAGACGTTTCAAACAACACAAGAAGTATTAGACTTAAAAATATACGTCCAGTGTTGAAAGAGATGTACAAAAGAAATTATATTGCAACAGTGTTTTGGGAAGATATTACTATCGCCAAAACAAAAGATGTTCGAAAAGAATCAAAAACAGACGATATTAGCACGCTACTCAACCATCTTAATGCTGATGACTATGTAGAATTCAGAGACTACGTTTTTATCAAGATAGTATACGAAACTGGTCTGAGAGCTGGTACGATGTCACATCTCACATACGATATGTTTGACTTTAAGAATAATGTCATAAATGTATCAGCTACAATAATGAAAGGGCGAGTTGGTACAACTAAGCCTATTCCAGCAATCTTTGAGGAAATGGTGACACAGTTACACATGTGGGAAAAAAGTCTTGGAAGCAAATGAAATGGATACAGCATTTCTATTCTTGACAACAAACGGATTACCTTTTGAGAATGCCCCACGAAGCATTCAAACATAGCTAAAAGGTTGAATAAATACAATAAAAGATATGATATGCTTGTAATAACCCACGGTATACGTAGTAATTTTGCAACTCAATTAGCATCAAATTGTGTAAGTCTAACTACGATTCAGAGCGCACTTGACTATCAAAGTTTAGAAACAACGCAAAGATAATTAGATATTGACACAGAAACTAAGAATGAAGAGATAAGCCAGTTTTTGAATAATAGATAGGTTGAACGAGTACTCAGAAATGTAGTGAACCCCAATAATTGAGGTTTAATTGCTCTCTATCTGCTGATGCAACCAATCATTGATGTAAGAAAAAAATTCCTGGTTATTTAGTTCATTTACTAACTCATGCCGAGCATCTTTAAATAACTTAAGTGTTACATTTTCCAAATCTAATTGAACATATTGCTCATATAATGCTTGAACTGCTGTGCCATACTTACCAACAGGATCCATATCACCAGAAACAATTAAAAGAGGCAAATCCTTTTCAATTTTTTCTAGTCGTTTAGTTTGATATAACGATTTAAAAGCATGGAAGAGTTCATAGTAAAAATTTATCGAAGATACGAAACCAGACAATTCGTCTTTCTCATATTGTTCCACAACTTTAGCATCTCTTGTTAGCCAACTAGATGTTGGTTGCTGCTTTTTAAATTTCTTATTAAATGACCCAAAAGATAATTGATCAATCAATTTGGCTTCTTTTTTATCATCAAATACAGTATTTTGAAAGGTAGCTAATATTCTTCCCATTTTTACATCCAATCCATTTTGTTTGGCTGAACCAGAAAGAATCATTCCATCTATTTTTTCAGAATTTTGAATGATATACTCCTGCCCGATAAATGACCCAAAACTATGAGCAAAAACAAATAAAGGTAGCTTTGGAAATTTCTTTTTTATCAACTCAGAAATCAGTTGTTCATCTTTAACAATTTTTTGAAAACCATCCTCACCAATATAGCCAAAAACTTCTTCTTCCGTCAAAGAATGTCCATGACCACGATGATCATCCGCATAAACAATATAACCTTGTTTATTTAAAAAAAGTGCAAACGCTTCATATCGTGCAGAATGTTCAGCCATTCCATGAATAATTTGAACGGCTCCTTTTGGTTTTTCTACTTGGTTCCATATACGTAAAAATATTTTTTGCCCATCATAAGAAGAAATATATGTAGTTGTATGTTCCATTTTCTGACTCCTATCCAACTTAATTTTATTTAGTATAATACAAATCAACTTTGAAATCCTTAAACATGTATTTTGTCAGTGGAGTAGGCAAGCATTGACTAGTATAATTTGCTTCTTCAAAATTCAAGGAACAACAGCTTCAGATAGATTTGGTATTATAGGATTATAAGGAGCAATTACTGGCTTCAGTTTTATGGAAGAAAATATTATGATTCGTCTAGTGATTCTTATTGTTAAATATTTGGTTGTTCCATTAGCTATAGCATTTGTAACGTATAATCTATTCACACGCATGAGCTTTTACAGTGATGATGTGTTTAAATGTATTGTAGATGGATACTAATATCTTTTAGAAAGAGGAGATTACATGACTAAAATTGCTGTTTATCAAGTAAGAGAAGAAGAATTACCTATTGTTGAAAAATGGTCAAAAGATAATAATGTAGAAGTGAAAATTATTGACGGCCAAATAACTCCAGAAAATGTTCATTTTGCAAAAGGATTTGATGGGGTAACAACAAGTCAAAACACAAAAGTTTCGAGTGAAGTTTATGAAAAATTAAACGAGTATGGAATTAAACAAATTGCACAGCGAAGCGCGGGGTATGATTACTATGATTTAGACGAAGCAACTAAAAATAACATTATTATAAGTAACGTACCTGTCTACTCACCAGAATCAATTGCTGAATTCGTAATTACTCAAGCTTTGATGTTAATTCGAAAAGTTAATGAAATTGAAGAAAGAACAAAAGAAGGTGACTTCCGCTGGCAACCAGGCATTCGTGGAGGATTACTTGGTGAAATGACAGTAGGAGTTATTGGTACGGGTCATATTGGTCGAGTCGCAGCAAAATTATTTAAAGGTTTTGGTGCTAAAGTAATCGGTTATGATCTTTATCCAAATGACGTGGCGACAAAATATTTAGAGTATAAAGACAGTGTTGAAGAGGTTGTAAAAGAAGCAGATGTGGTGACTTTACATGTTCCAGCAACATCTGATAATCACCATCAATTTGATTATGAAATGTTTAAACAATTCAAACCAACTGCATATTTTATCAACGATGCTCGAGGAGCTATTGTGGATACTGAAGGATTACTCAAAGCTTTAGATGATGGCCTAATTGCAGGCGCTGCTTTGGATACGTATGAAAACGAAGATCCATATATTCCAGCGGATAATCGTGAGACTGGAATTGATGATGAATTGTTCCAACGTCTTCTAGACCATCCAAAAGTAGTATTCACCCCACATATTGCTTACTATACAGATGTGTCTGTGCGTAACATTATGAATATTGGGTTAGATTCTACTCTTGAAGTCATAAAAACTGGAGATACAAAGAATCGTGTAAATTAAATAAAAAATGAAAAAATTAATATTTTAACATTAAAGACTATGGAATCTATTTTAAAATCCATAGTCTTTTTTAATGACTTGCGATAGTAGAGTCAAAATGAGTAGATGACTAAAATGTTTTTCTTAGCTGGATTACAGATATAAATGGATTTTTTACAGAAAGTTGTATGATCTCATTGAACTCCTATTATATTTTCACAAATTATCTAGTAAAGATTGAAAAACTAGTCAAGATTTAATTGGGTATAATATCGAACAGTCTTAAGAGCGTTATGCCAGCCATTTAATTTTTTAATTCGCTCTATTTGAGCCATATTTGGTTGGAAAATTTCGCTCTCAGACACTAAAGCTTTTAATTCATTTAAATCTTTCCAATAGCCAACAGCTAATCCAGCAAGATAGGCAGCACCTAAACCTGTCGTTTCTAAACGTTCAACACGAGTTACCGTTTTATTAAGGATATCAGCTTGAAATTGGATAAGTAAATTGTTTTGAGCAACCCCACCATCAACATGTAAAATATCAAGCTCAATTTCTGTTTCTGATTCCATTAAATCGATAATATCATTAACCTGATAAGCTAAAGATTCAAATGTAGCAAGGACAAGTTCTCTTTTTCCAGTATGTTCATCCATTCCTAGAACAGCTCCTCTGACATCAGGTTCCCAATAAGGAGCTCCCATTCCTCGAAAAGTTGGAACAACATAGACAGGAGATTCTTCATTTGCTTGAAGAGCTAAAGTCTCAGAATCTTCAATGTTCTCAAATAATTCTAAGCCATCTTTCAGCCATTCAATTGCACTTCCAGAAATCAAAGCAGAACCTTCGAGAGCATAGTTAATTTGGCCGTCTATTGAATAAGCAATCGTTGTCAGTAAACGATTATTTGATAATTTTGCTTTGGAGCCAGTATTCATAACAATAAATGTCCCTTGACCATAAGTGCTTTTAACTTGTCCAGATCGGAAAGCGAGCTGGCCAAATAATGAAGCCTGCTGATTCCCAGCTACCCCACTAATTGGTATTTTTGCTCCTTCAAAAAAACTTGGATCTGTTTCACCATAATAAAAAGAACTTGGATAAACATTAGGGAGCATGGCTCTTGGAATATTAAAGAGTTCGAGTAAGTGATTATCCCATTCTAAACGGTGAATATTAAAAAGCATCGTTCTAGATGCATTGGTATGATCAGTAGCATGTAACTTCCCTTTAGTTAATTTCCAGATGATCCAACTGTCAATTGTTCCAAAAAGTAAATTTCCTTTTTCAGCTTCTGCTTGTGTTCCTTCGTTCTGGTCTAGAATCCAACGAATTTTGCTTGCTGAAAAATAATGATCCATAACAAGTCCAGTATTTTTATGAATATACTCTTCGTTTGTATCGGTTTTCAATTGATTAATAATATTCAAAGATTGGTTAGAATTCCAAACAATTGCATTATAAATTGGTTTACCTGTTATTTTATTCCAGACAACGGTCGTTTCACGCTGGTTACTTATTCCAAGTGCTTTTATTTGAGAATAACTAATTCCTGATTTCTGGGTAACTTCTTCTATTACATTACAAACAGATTGCCAAATGACATTCGGGTCATGTTCTACCCAGCCAGGATTTGGAATAATTTGTTGGAATTTTTGACTAGCTGTTCCTATGTAATTTCCTTTCCGGTCAATAATAAAAGCACGAGTCGTAGTTGTTCCTTGATCAATAGAAAGTATATATTCTGCCATTTTTTATCACTCCATTTATTCTATAAAAATAATAAATTGTTAATCAATTTGTAATTGGTATTTTACAAGTTTGACAAGCATTGCATGGTACTTCTGACTGTTTGGTCCGCAATTCTCTAATACCCAATGATAAAGGCTTTCAGATAAACCATAGCTATAAAAATCAGTTGCTGTTTGGATTAATTGTTTTTCATCTTGCGAAAGAGTCTGATCTTTAAAGTAATCATTTGTCAACTCGTTAACTAGATTTTTAATCGAGTAAATAAAGTACTGTTTAAAAGAATCTAGTTTGATATTCAAAAAAATCTTTTTGTAATAAATTTTATTTGATTCGAGATAAGTTAATAGATGCCACAAAATATCCTCCCAATTTTCCCAAGTCTTAATCGGATAAATAGATTCATATAACTCCCAATAGAAAATCCAAGTAACTAAATCATATCTATCGTCAAAATAATCATAAAAAGTTTGGCGACGGAAACCAGCTTGCTTCATAATATCAGAGATTGAGATTTTCTCGATTGTTATTTTAGTTGTTAATTCTTGAAAGGCTAAAGCAATAATTTTTTTCGTGTTAGTTTCTTGTTCCATCTATTTAGACTCCTTTCACTAAAGAGTGGCAAGTAATTTATTATCTCAAGTATACGTTACAGAAAATATAAAGCAAAGCGGACAAAGTATAAGTTTTGTCTGTTGAGATGACAACGCTTACTTGATAGTATTTATTCAAGAAGAAAGAAAGCGCTTCAATTATATATAGGAGGAATGACAATGAGAAAAGCATTTATTAGTCCAAGTAAGTACGTTCAAGGTGAAGACGAATTATTAAACTTAGGATTCTATATTCAATCTTTAGGAGAATCAGCCCTTGTTATCGGAAATAAAGAAGATATTGATCGAGTACAAGATAAATTAGATAAGACGGCAGAGAAATTTAATGTTAAACTGTATCGCGCAGATTTTGGTGGAGAAGCTACACGAGATGAAGTCGAGCGCTTGAAAAAAATAGCAGAAGAAAACGAGACAGATGTCATAGTAGGTTTAGGTGGAGGAAAAGCGATTGATACTTCTAAAGTGGTTTCAAATGGGCACAATGTGATTGTTTGTCCTACGATTGCCGCTCAGGATGCACCAACGAGCCACTCCGCTGTACTGTATACAGCCGATCATCAATTTGATGACTATGCTTATTTTATTAAAAACCCAGATGTAGTCCTAATGGATACAACAGTTATTGCGCAAGCGCCAAGCCGATTTTTAGTTGCGGGAATGGGAGACACCCTAGCTACTTATTACGAAGCGAGAGCAACCCGCCGATCAAACTCTAATGTGAATGCTGGTTTACCAAATGGTTATCATACAGGGGCAACAGGGCCAGCCAAAGGAACCATTGCAGCCATGACATTAGCCGAAAAAAGTTTGGAAATCATTCTTGAAAAAGGTTATGATGCAAAGATTGCGGCAGATAATAATATTGTCACTCCAGCCTTGGAAGACATTGTGGAAGCGAATACTTTATTATCTGGTTTAGGCTTTGAATCAGCAGGATTAGCAGCATCCCACGCGATTTATAATGGTTTAACTGTTCTAGATGGCCCAGGAAATTACTACCATGGGGAGCAAGTTGCTTTTACAACATTTGTACAGTTAGTCCTTGAAAATGCACCAAAATCAGAAATTAACGAACTGTTAGATTTTAGTATCTCTGTTGGATTACCAGTATGTTTAGCTGATTTGGATGTTGAAGAAGTGAAATATGATGAAATTTTAGAAGTAGCTAAAAAAGCATGTATCCCAGAAGAATCGATCCACTCAATGCCGTTTGAAATAACAGTTGAAGCTGTTGCACAGGCAATTATTGCAGCTGATGCGATTGGTCGAGACTATAAAGAAAAAATAAATAAACTGAAAAACTAAGATAGGGGTAGACATAGACATGATTAAGAAAATTTTAAATAATCCAGATTATATTGTTGATGAGATGATTGATGGAATGGTGCTAAGCCATCCAGAATTAATTAAAAGAGTTCCTGAAACAGGAATCATACAACGAACCCACGATAAAAAGGGAAAAGTGGCTATTGTTTCAGGCGGTGGAAGCGGTCATGAACCTGCGCACGCTGGGTTTGTCGGAGCAGGAATGCTGTCGGCAGCTGTCTGTGGAGCCGTTTTTACTTCTCCAACGCCCGATCAAATTTTAGAAGCCATTAAAGTAGCGGACGAGGGTAAAGGTGTATTTTTAGTCATCAAGAACTATTCAGGAGATATTATGAACTTTGAGATGGCTCAGGAACTCGCAGAGATGGAAGGAATTAAAGTAGATAGTATTGTAGTTGATGATGATATCGCTGTCGAAGACAGCCTCTACACACAAGGAAAACGTGGTGTAGCAGGTACTATATTTGTCCATAAAATATTAGGCTATGCAGCTGAAAAAGGCCAGTCAATTGAAGAAATTAAAGAATTAGCTGAAAATTTAATTCCCAATATGAAAACTGTTGGTTTAGCTTTAACGGGAGTGACTACGCCAGGAAGTAGTAAACCAAGTTTTGCATTAGCGGATGACGAAATTGAGTACGGAGTAGGGATTCATGGCGAGCCTGGATACCGGCGAGAAAAGCTACAAACTTCAAAAGATTTAGTTGATGAATTACTTACAAAATTACTAGAAGAATTTGAAGCAAATTCAAACAATCGCTTTGCAATTATCGTGAATGGTTTAGGTGGAACACCTCTAATGGAGCAATATGTATTTGCAAATGATGTTCACAAACAAATGAAAGATAATAAGTTGGAGATTGAATTCTCAAAGGTAGGAAATCTGATGACATCATTAGAGATGCAAGGTTTATCTTTAACTCTACTTCGTCTAGAGGATGACTTCTATCTGGAAGCCTTAAAAGCAACTGTTGATACTATTAATTGGTAAATTTTTTAAAAACTGAAAGGAAATGTATTTTAATGAATATAGAGATGGGAATTCGTTGGATGGAATTATTCAATGAAAAAATTCAAAATGAAAAAGACTATTTAACCCAATTAGACACACCGATTGGAGATAGCGATCATGGAAATAACATGTCTCGTGGGATGGCGCATGTGGTTAAGGCGATTGAAGAACAAAAACCAGAGACTTTAAATGAGTTACTAAAATTAATTACAACAAATTTATTAAGTAAAGTAGGTGGGGCGTCTGGGCCACTTTATGGATCGGCATTTATGGGAATGATGAAAGCTGAAACAGCTGGTGAAGAATGGGCCAAGATTTTAAAAACAGGCTTAGAAAACATTCAAATGCGTGGAAAAGCAGAACAAGGTGATAAAACGATGGTGGATGTGTGGATAGCTGTTGTAGAAGCTGTTGAAAATGGTGAATTAACGCATGAATTGATTGACGTAGCTGTTGAAGCCACTAAGCCATTGAAAGCGAAAAAAGGTCGCGCATCTTATGTTGGTGATCGCTCCATCGGCCATATCGATCCAGGTGCTTATTCTTCAGGATTATTATTTCACACGATGTTAAGAGCGGAGACAGAATAATGGAAAAAACAGGGATTATTATTGTTTCTCATGTCTATGAAATAGCTGAAGGAATTCATCGTCTAATTAAAGAGGTTGCAGCAGATGTTGATGTTCAAGTAGTTGGCGGAGTCGATATTAAAGAAATAGGAACAAGTTTTGATACAGCCTTAGCAGCGATTAATAATAGCTCAGCTAAAAACTTATTAGCTTTCTATGACTTAGGTAGTGCTAAAATGAACCTGGAAATGGCAATGGAAATGAGCGATAAAACAATTAAAATATACGATGTTCCAGTTGTTGAAGGGTCATATACCGCTGCTGCTTTATTACAAGCCGGTGTTAATCAGGAAAATATTGATGAGCAGTTAGAAGTAATGCATATCGTAAAGTAAATGATAAAGTAGCCTCTTAAAAATAATTAAATTTCAATACAGAAAAACCGTCCTTATGTAGATTCATAAGGACGGTTTTGATTAAATTACTCATACCCAAAGTCTTATTTATTGAATCGAACGTAGACAGAAGACCAATGGAAACCATTTCTTCTGAAACAAGTGTTGCTATATACGAGCAGTCTGTTTTGTCCGATGAAATAGGAGAACCGGATGAAGCTGGCGATTCTTATATCAAATATCACTAGTGTTGCATAAAACTTAGAATAAATGATTTCCATAGATTGTTACTTTCGTCACAAATGGTTTTCGTTAAAATTTCCAAAAAAGTCAATTGCTGGCGCAAGGGATGACTTTTTCCAGAAATTTTTAGGGTTATTCAGTTGTGGATTAGTCCATTTATACTCTCTTTCACTTAACCAGGTGCGAACGATTCTTTGAAATACGCAAACGGTTCATACTGTAACGCTCTGATTTGTCTCAAAATAGTGAAGAGGCTTGATTTCAAGCGTAATTCCAGTTTCATCAGTAACGTCAGTAAGTAGACAATCATCGCAAGAATCACTTGATTCTCCACGCATTGTTCAGACTGTGAATAGTACGTTTTAATAGTCAAACGTTGTTTGATGTGCTTAAAAAACAACTCGATCTGGCATCTTGATTGATACATCTTTCCGATGGGCTTTATCAAATCCAGATAAATTATTTCAGCCATAGTTTATTAGTATTTGCTTTAACTCTTCCCAAATAGCTGTATACTTGCGAAAATAGTGCAGGATATACGGCTATTTATATCTGCATTTTCGGGAGAACTGCTTGAGCAAACGTATGACTATACCTATAAGAATTAATAATATATGCATAAGTATTATGCACTTACTATCCTAAATCACAATATAAAATTTCTTAATTTCCTTTTTAAATTTATATAGAATTTTTAAGGGGTATATCAAACTCTCTATAGCCATCAACATCATCAGCTTTCATCTTTTATACCTCTTGTCTACAACTATTTATTCGACACTTACAACTTACATTCACAACACTAAAAAATGAATATTCCTTACTGCGAACTATGGGTACACCCCTAATCGACATAAGTGCACTATCTTACTTTTTTATTCCTAAATGTTCTAGTCTTCGGACAAATCAAAAAACTCTCTTTCCATTTTACCTAATTGGAAAGAGAGTAATAAGTGTTTTTATCAGGTTAGTATTGGGCTTAAATTTAATGCCTTATTTACTTCTGAAGTTAAACTGGTTCTTCAGGGGCCACTGGATCTACCGGCTCTTCTGGAGTCCCCCAACGCGGCAACCTTCTTATCTTGGATAAACTGAACAATCATCGCCTGTAATGTTCTTCACTAAATTACCTTAATAAAAAACTCTGTTTCGATACGTTGACACTCAACTGGCGAACTAAACAATCCAAGCTATAACCTTTTTAATTTAACGGCTTTTCATTAATAACTGAATTGCTTGTTCAACGCTTTCTTCTCCAGTACTACCATTTTTGATATTATCCTGTACACATTCTACTAAATTTTCAGCAACAATTAAACTAATCGCACGATCAATACTGGAGCGCACCGCTGATAATTGAGTAACAATATCCGCGCAGTCTTTTCCTTCTTCCATCATATTCAAAACCCCATGCAACTGACCATCAGAACGTTT
>NZ_JBGQQX010000060.1:0-11798 GCF_045528525.1 Ruoffia sp. FAM 26255
TCATCCGTGGTAAGATGGGTGTAGGTCATTTGTGGTCACTCCTTTGTATTCTTTGGTCGGAATTACAAGTTGAGTGTACCACAAATGGCTGTTTTAGTTGTCTAGCTTAATTTTACAATCGGCGTAATAACAGTTAAGGATGGTTGTTTTAAAAAGATGACAATTCACATAAATTGGTAAACTTTACCGCAAGGACTGGTAAAGTCGGCCGCAAAAGGTGGTAAAAAGAACCGCACTGCTGGTAAAAAACGGCCGCAATACTCATTAGGCGAAGTAAATGTAGAGAACCATTTGTTTGAAAGTCAAAATGTACAAGAGTTATTGGACGGCTGTATATGTTGTACGATCCAGGATGACTTAAAAGAAACGCTAAATAGATTAATAGAAGATCATAAAAACCAACCGATCGATGTATTATTCATTGAAGGTACTGGTGTAGCCAATCCTGCTGAGATAGAGGAATTATTAAATAGTCCAATGTATTTTAATCAATTTGAATTAAGGTCAATGATCAGCCTTGTAGATGCAAGTAAGTTTCTAGCTTATCGAAGTATTTTTTCAAGTACGGGTGAAGTACGTAAATTATTATCTGAACAGATTTCAAGTGCTACAATCATTTTATTAAATAAAATAGATATTGTAGCAAAGAAGTCTCTCATAAAAATAGAGAAAAAATTAATAGAGGACATAGGGTTAGGTGTACAGATTTTCAAGACAAAATACGGTGAAATTCCCATAAATGAGCTCTTTTCAAAAAGGTATGCCGTGCATCAATCAAACACTGGATACAATGAGCATCACCATCATTCCACAATTAATACGCTAAAGATAGACAAGTTACCCGTAATGCATCGATTTGAACTAGAAAACTGGCTTAATAGTCTGCCGAAGACAGTTCTAAGAGGGAAAGGAATCATTAGATTAAAAGAGGATCCTGGATTATTTAATATGCAATTTTCATCAGATAGATTGGTCTTGGAAAGAATGAAAGGGAATCAGTCAACCAATCCAACTTTAGTTTTAATAGGGGATCATTTGAATAAAAATGAAATATTAGATCATTTTTCAAAGCTATTTAACTAGGCATTAACTTCTGTTGATCATGATACAAGCAAGCTCATCTCATTTTATCGCAGCATACTTTCAAAAAGGATTCTTAGATTAAAATGGAATAATATACGGAGAGGATAATGAGCATGTTTCGTTCGCTTCATTCATATTTATTTGATTTCACTGGTATATTAGTCATATTTATTGTTGTTTATTTTATTTCAGTCAGCCAATCTGTCGGAGATGTATTATCAATTAAACTACCGAATTCTTTTGCACAGTCAAATACTATTTTTTTAAGTATTTTAATTGAGGCTCTTCCATTCGTTTTAGTTGGCGTACTTATTGCAGGTTTTATTCAAATTTTTATTACCGAAGATCATCTTAAGCGTTGGATCCCCAAAAATAAAATCTTAGCTGTTTTTGTTAGTTGTATAGTAGGTGCAATATTTCCGGCTTGTGAATGTGGGATTGTACCTATTGTAAGAAGGTTGATTGCCAAAGGTGTTCCTATTTATGCAGGAGTTGGCTTTCTGCTGACAGGACCATTGATTAACCCAATCGTTATTTTTTCCACTTATGTAGCCTTTGGAAATGATAGTAAGATGGCGGCTTTAAGAATGGGTGTTGGATTTATAGCAGCATTGCTCATCACTTTGATCATAAGCTATCTGTTTAAATCAAATCAACTTAAACATACAGTGTCAGACTTTGTTCATACAGCGGATTTAAATAAAAGAAATGAGCCGTTTTTGCGCAAATTTGAAGGGATGTTAAAACATTCCATAGATGAGTTTTTTGATATGGGGAAATATTTGATTATCGGTGCCTTTATAGCGGCATTGGTACAAACATATGTAAAGACATCATCGCTTTTCATTCTGGGTGATAGCCTTGCCGGGTCAACAGTTATTATGATGAGTCTTGCCTTTTTCTTATCATTATGTTCTGAAGCCGATGCTTTTATAGGAGCTTCATTTAGTAATTTGTTTCCGTCTACTTCGATACTAGCATTTTTAATATATGGACCAATGATTGATTTGAAAAATACAATCATGTTATGGAGGGCATTTAAAGCTAAGTTTGTATTCATTTTAATCATTGTAATAACTGTAATTGTGTTTATATGTGTTCAGTTAACTTCATTCATTTAAGGAGGCGAGTTGTCATGCGCTTTAATTTCCAACATCTTTTGCGGGCGGTTATTTTAGCAATCTTTGCTACATTCTTTATTAAGCTGCATTATACAGGGGATATCATAAAATATATTAATCCCAAGTACAATTGGATGAGCCTCATTACTGCCGGTTTATTTATATGCTTGTTCCTCATCCAGCTATGTAGGGTATGGGAAAGTGAGGAAGATAACCACGCATATTGTCCTCCTGGATGTAACCATGATGAGGGCGGTTCGTCTTCATTTCCGAAGAGGTTACTAGGCTATGTCATTATTATGTTACCATTAGTAACTGGCTTCGCATTCTCGCCTGCAACATTGGATGCTTCTATTGCGGGTAAAAAAGGTATTAATTTATCCCAATATAGTGGAAATGAAGATGCAATGTTCATGGAAAGCAGTGAGCCAGGAGCGGCTACAGAAAACTCACAAATAATAGAGCATACAATTCCTTTACCTAACAATAACTTTATTACAGATGATATATATGACGAAGCAATGGAGAGATTAAAAGCCTTTGATATGATTCAAATGAGTGATCATATATATGCCTCTTATTATCGTGCAATTAATACAGAACCAGACTCTTTTATGAATAGGAAAATTAATATAAAAGGGTTTGTCTATAAAGAAGAAGGGTTTAATCCAGACGAATTAGTGATCGCACGATTTGTAATCACGCATTGTATTGCAGATGCAAGTGTCATAGGCTTTTTATCGGAATTTGACCAAGCGATTAATTATGAAGAAAACACATGGATTGAACTAGAGGGAACATTAGACACTAAAAATTATTATGGAGAAGAGATCCCTTTAATACAAGTGGATACAGTAAAAATAATCGAAGAACCAGTTGAGCCATATATCTATCCAGTTATGATAAAATACGATTAGGAAATAAGCCAGTTCAAGAGCGCAAATTTTTAGAGTGGCTCAAGTAAGGTAGCTTATTTGTATTTCGTCAAAATTAAAAAGCAAGTGTAGAAAATCAGTTGCAATATTCTACACTTGCTTTATTTTGAAGATAAAGGTCCAATATTGTACACTAACAGCAGGAATAATCGGTAATGCAGATATGAAAATGACAACTGCCACTAAAGTTCCAATCACAATACCCAAAATGAGATGCAGGGCAGTTCTCTTTCCTACTATTTGAAAAGCTTATGTTATCTTACCCTCGTCTTACATTTTATTGTCAAAAATTTCTACCCTTCATATTTGGTACAAGGCAAAACAACATCTACAAGTTGAAAAATAACCTCAATATCATGAGTAACAATAAAAATAAGATTATCAGGTGATGATATTTTTTGGATTTCTATGCAAAGTTGTTCTAATGACCTTCTATCCAATCCAGATGTTGGCTCATCAAAAACAATGATTCGTTTATAAGATAAAAGAGCAGAGGCGACCGCAACCCGTTGTTTCTCACCTCCTGAAAGGGATGCAGGATGACGATTTTCTACAGATGACAATCCCAATTTTCCCAAGACATCTTGCGCTTGCTGTTTTGAAGCATCTGCACCTAATAGAACTTCATTAATCACCGTATTGGAGAACAATTGCTGATTGACATCTTGCATGACCATAAATCCACGTTGATTTAATGCTTTTTTATTTAAAACCCTTTGATTTTCCTGAATTGTTCCTTGATATTTCATAAACCCTAACAAAGTATTGATAAAGGTGGTTTTGCCAGCCCCATTTTCACCTACAATACCGATGATACTCCCACCATAAAAAGCGAGTTTCGGGATTTGAAAAACTGTTGTATCTTGATAAGATACGGACAGATTCTCTAAAACAATTTCTGGAGCTTGTTGTGGATCAGGTGTTTTATCACCCAAGTTATGCAACTCCCACTTTTTCCCTTCAGTAATGGCTTTTACTTTTTCAAACGTAGTTGTTAAATTCAAACTTCGCAACCCCATTTCTGAAAGGTTTTGCTCACTTTTGCTGTAAAGTTCTTCAAAGGAATAGCTTTCTTGATATTTTCCCGACTTTACATACACAAATCGATCAGCTAGATCTTTGAGCCAATACAATCGATGTTCTGATAAAACGATCGTAAAACCAGTAGCCTTTAAATTTAACAAAATAGCTTTTAACTTTTCAATAGAATCTTGATCTAAATTGGCAGTTGGTTCATCTAGGACTAAAATTTTAGGGTACATAGAGATAATAGAACCACAAGCAATTTTTTGTTTCTCCCCGCCAGATAACTCAAAAATACTTCTGTTGATTAAATTAGCCAGATTCAAGTCATATATCGTCTGTTCTGCTCTTTTTAAAATTTCATTACGATCTAAATTCAAGTTTTCACAACCGAATATAAGCTCATTGGAGGTATCAAGATTGAAAAATTGAGACTTGGGATTTTGGAAAACCGTACCAACATCTACAGCAATTTCACTGATTGTTTGATCTTTAGTAGACTTCCCAAAGAGTTTAACCTCTCCTGTTAATGTTAATGAATTGTAAAATTCTGGAATTAGTCCATTGATAACACGAGTAATCGTGGTCTTTCCACAGCCGCTTTCCCCGCATAAGACTACACATTCGCCTTCTCTTACGGTTAATGAAAAATCATCTATTATAGGAGGTGAATGGTCAGCAGAAGTTACAGTAATATTTTGAAGTTCAAGTGCATTCATTCTAAACCCCTCCCCCGAAAAATACTATAAAGGTTACCGCAACAATAAGTAGCAGTAAATCTACAAGACCTAGCCTAAACTTTACAATGGTCGTTCGTTTTCTCCCGACATCCAATCCCCGTGTCATAGCCGCAGCAGATAGTTCTTCCATTACTTTTCCCGAAGAAATCAGCATCGGCACGACCAGCCTTTCAATGGAGACAACAGGATGCTTCATAAAATAAATAGGACCAATTCGAATATTTCTAAACACCAATGCTTTCCTTATATTTTGCAGATGTTCTCTCAATGTTGGAATAAATCGCAGCATCACGACAAATGAAACAGCAAATGCATCTGGAATCCGCAGCCGTTTAAAAACTGCAAGGTATTCGCTCGCTGTGGTTTTTTCTGCCAAAACATAATACATGGCTATCGTTGGCAAAAATACCCTAATCACGTTGAATACAACAAAAACAAGAGCGAATGATTGTGCTGTATCTGTTATATTAGCAATTTCCTCCAACAACAAAGTACCGAAAAATACCAATGAAAACTTATAAAATAGACCCCATGCTTTTGTATTCAATAAAAACAAACCAGACATAACCCCTACCAGACATTCTGCAAGCAATGAACCACTTCTTATCATGACAACAGAAGACACAATAAAAACTGCAATTTTTGTGATTGGTGAAACATCTAAAAAGGTTTCTTTTTTAAAGTGCAAAACAGTCTTTATTTGTGATGACATTTTAGACAATACCAGCTTGTTCAAAATGTTTCTTATTCAGTTTATGTCCTAATTTAGCACCGATCAAACCGCCAATAACTGCTAAGATCACTAAAACGATAAGAATCCAGTCCGGAGTCAGAGCTGAAATCCGATCTACATAGTCTTGTCCATAATAGTCAGCTGATGTTTTCATAAACTGATCTCTTGCAAAAATTAACATTGTGAACGCTCCTGCAATACTGATGTTAAAAATGCTGTACGCAATAGCACTTTTTAATTTTATGTTCCTATTTCTATTTGTCATCATTAACTCAGCTATCAGACCAACAATAACTGAGATACCCAACGGAACTAATGAGTATGATGACATGACTAGGCCAGATAAAATAGCTAAAATTAAAATTGCTCCCTTTTTTGGAACCTTAGAAATATATAGGACAAATACTGGACCCTCAATAATTCCAATAATCAATGGTGCCAATAAATAAGTAATCGGATTAAAGCCCAGTAACATAATAGCTACGAGCATAATTACCACGTACAGAGCTGCAAATGCCCCTGCAAAAATATAATCTTTTGTGTTCATCTTTTTTTTCATTAAAATTCTCCTCTTCCATTCGTAATTAACCATGTTAAATTTTCTATTTTAAGTTGCCTGTTCACTATTTCCAATAAAATTGAAATGAAAAAGGACTTAAGTGTATGAATGCTTTTCCTCATACAATGTTACTTTTTTAACTGACGGATGACTGCATATTTATTTTGCCGTACAAATTGGAATAAAGACCAGTTTGCTTTACCAATTCGTCATGTTTGCCTTCCTGAACTACTTCTCCTTGATTAATTACTAAAATGTTATCTGCCGCCCGTATCGTGTTTAAACGATGGGCAATCACTAATAATGCTTTATCTCTGACCAATTCTGATATCGCTTGTTGTATATAATATTCATTATCCGCATCAATACTGGCAGTTGCTTCATCTAAAACAACTATAGGAGCATCTTTCAATATACACCTCGCAATGGAGATCCGCTGTTTCTGTCCTCCTGATAAGTTTCCACCGCCTTCTTCAATCACTGTTTCAAAACCTTGTGGGAATTCTTCTATAAATTCATGACATCTTGCTTTTTTGGCTGCTTCTAATACCTCTTCTTCCGTTGCATTGACATTCCCTAGTTTAATATTATTGTAGATGGTATCTTGAAACAGATAGGTCGTTTGAAATACCATGCTAATGGATGACATTAACGTTTCTAAAGGTAGTTCCTTTACTTCAACACCGCGAATTTTAATATGCCCTTCATTAATATCCCAAAACCTGGTCAACAGATTGGCAATCGTGGTTTTCCCAGACCCAGAAGGTCCTACTAATGCAGTCATAGTATTAGGATATAGTTTAAAACTCACATTCTGTAAAACTGCTTTCTCATCATAACCGAAAGATACATGTTCAAATGCCACTTCTTCCTTGGTTTTATTTAGAGGTGGCAGTTTTTGAGACCCTATATCACTTAATTCTTTTACCTCAAATAACTCATTCACTCTATCCAAACAACTATTCATAATCGACAACATTCCTACTTCTCCAGTCAAGGTTTTTAATGGCTTGAAAAATACAAGAGCAAAAAGCAGTAAAGCAATCAAGTATTCTGTTGACAGTTCTCCTGTGCTATGCAAAACTAACGCAAGAATAAAAATAAGTGATGTGGATATAGCTAATAAAAGATGCGTTTTCCCGATCCAGCTAGCAAATTTCCCTTCTAATGTCAGGGCTGTGTTTTTACTTTTTTTAAATTCTCCCCGTAGACTCTTAGCGCCTGCGCCCAATCTATTGAAGCTTTTCATCACAGCAAGACCCTCCACAAAGGACAGCACTTCATCTGTCAGTAGTTCACTTTGATTCTGCCTTTTTTCTCCTTCGACAATCGTTTCCTGTGCCATTTTTTCAGTTAGGAAATAATAGATCATCAATGTAAGAACAGCAACCAAGCCTAAACGATAGTCCAATATAAAGAGAAAAATCGTTAAAATCACTGTACTTAAAATATAATTGAAACTGTTCGCAATTTTACCCATGATATTTTCTTCTACAAACAGCAGATCTGTACTTAAAACAGAACTGATTTTCCCAATATTTCCTTCTGTATAATATCCCATCGGAATCTTTCTAAACCTGTCAGCTAGTTTAATTCGAAGCCTTGCAAAAATTCGATAGCCTGCATCACTTTGAAGCCTATCATTCATATAATGAAACAACATTTGTAAAGATGCAGATAGCAACAATACGAAAAACAGAAAGATACTATGAGTCCCAGTCATTTGGTTGTTCATCAGTGCGACAATCGTTAAAAAGGCAAGCACTAAAGGAATTCTTTGGAAGATGGACTCTAATACTGAAAATAAAAATGCTACTCTGATCCGATTTTTATATTCACCAGACAAATCAAGAACCCTTTTCACTAATTTAAATATCATTGAAGTTCGCCCCCTTTAGGTTGCCAGTTTTCACTTTTTATCGCAGCGTTCCATAGTTTTTGATAAATACTGCTACTTACTACAAGGTCACTGTGAGAACCTTCTGATTCAATATTTCCTTTTTCCAAAACATAGATTTTTTCCGAATCCATAATATTCATTAATCGATGGGCAATCGTAATGATTGTTTTACCCTCGGATAATTCAGTAAGTGCTTGGTTGATAAGTGTTTCATTCTCTGCATCAATATATGCCATTGCCTCATCCAATAAGACAATAGGGGAATCCTTAAGTAATGCCCTAGCTATACAAATTCTTTGTCGTTCTCCTCCAGAGAGCTTATCGCCTCGTGTTCCGACAATTGAATGAATGCCTTCTGAAAGGTTTTCAAAAATGGACACACATTGTGCCCTTTGAGCAACCTCCATCACTTCTTCATCAGTGGCACGAGGGTTCCCGATGCGAATATTTTCGAGAATTGATTGATTGAATAAATAAACATCTTGGGAGACATAGGAAACCAAATTACCTAATGTTTTCAAACTCAACTCGCTTATATCCTGCCCTCCAATCGTAATACTGCCTGTACCAACATCGTAATAGTGAACTAACAGTTTTGCCAACGTACTTTTCCCACTGCCAGATTCTCCTACTAAAGCTGTTGTTTCACCTTCTTTTGCAGTAAGGGTCAAATTATTGACGACAACTTCATCATCGTAATTGAATGAAATATTATTGAATGTGACATCATAATTTGCCCCGGTAAATTCACTAGTGCCGGTTTTGATGGGTTCTTCCTCCATAACAGATTCTAAAACTTCAATTTTGTAATTAATTTGCATCAATGCCGGTACAAAGGAAATCAATCGAAGTAAAGGAATTCCAAGACTGGATGCTAGACAAAAAGTGAGTACAAGTTGAGAGAGTTCTGCACTTTGAGAAAGGACTAGATAAGAACCTACAGGTAACATAACCAGTGCCGTCGATGAAAACATGATCGTGTATACAGACATAGATGGCCAACAAGCTTTATACCAAGCAAGTGTTTTATCTCTGTAATTCAAGATACTTTCTTTAAATTTTCCAAAGTATTGTCCTTCTTGGTTAAATACTTTTACTACTTCCATACCATTAATGTACTCAATGATTGTATTGTTCATATGTTGACCAGCTGTAAAATAGTCTGCCATCTTACTTTTCCCTATTTTGAACATGTAAAAAAAGGCAACTAGAGCAATAGGTATGGTGACTAAAGCAAGCAATCCCAATCTAATGTCTATCAACAACATACTGATAATCACAAAAATGGAAATGGTTAAATTAGCGATGCCTTCTGGAATAGCATGGGCCAATAATGTTTCCATGCTATCAATATCATCGACAAACACTTTTTTCATTGTCCCTTTTCCTTTATCCTCCACATAGCCAATCGGCAGCTGTTCCAGCTTTTCTTGTAAGCTTCTTCTTATTTCTTCCAAGACTCTAAATGCAAAAACATGGGAGTTACCCAACCCTGTGACATAGAGTATACTTTCTAAAATCAAAGAAACGGTAATAATGGCTGCAATTATTCCTACATAGGAAACTGTAAAAGGTTGATCATCTACTAATCTGGAAATGAGCAGATAAATCATAAAATAGGGAACGATACTGAATGCCACACTAAAAATACATTGTAAAATGGAAATATACATGCTCTTTTTCTCGTTTTCCCCATAGGCTAATATTTTCTTAAACATTGATTTTCTCCCCTTCTATCTTAGTGCAACTATAAATTAATTAAAGAGAGAATGCAACTTGAATTTACCCAAAATTTTCTAATTTAAAGAATAACTTTAAAAGCCCGAGAAATACACATGTGGAAAACATGGATTCCTCGGGCTTTTTAGCTGTCCACAGCATAAATCTGTGGACTATTTGCATCCTGTTCCATGTTATAATTGAGTCACGACAAAACAAAAAAACAAAAACAGGAACTGAGGTTATTCTACCATGAAATCTACGGAAATTTATCAAATGAAGCGAAATTTACTTACATTTTTAGAAAAATTGACCAAAGGTCTTTCGAAACCGAGAAAGAAATTTTACAGTGATATTTTATATGGAATGTCTAAGGCGCAAAACACACTATTATCAGATATTGCACGAGCCTTAGAAGAAAAGATTGATTTACAGTACACCATTAAGCGCTTATCTCGTAATGCCGCTGAAGAAAACGATTTGAAACAGATCCATCGAAACTACTTAAATACTTTAAAAACATCTATTCCAGATAACCCTTTGATTATTGTAGACGAATCAGAAATTGTTAAACCCTATGCCGAAAAGATGGAAAATTTAGCTCTAGTACGTGATGGGTCAAAGAATGTTCTTGAGAAGGGTTATCCTACCCTTAATTTTTCAATGGCTTCACCAAAAACGAAACACCCCTTACCGCTGTATAATCATTTGTATTCTTCTAAAGAAGAAGATTTCCAAAGTCAAAATATTGAAATAGCCAAAGGCTTTAATACCGTCCATACTTTTTTAGGAAAGAAAAAAGCAACCTTCGTTATGGATCGCGGGTACGACCGAAATACGATATATGAATATGTCCAAAATATCGGACATCACTTCGTCACTCGGTTAAATGATAATCGGTATTTAATACATAAAAATCGTCGAGTAAAAGTACCTGATTTAGCAAAACGACGAAAAGGAAAAATCAATTTTAAAACCGAAATACAAGGCGAAGAATATAGCCTGAAGGTTAGTCACATTAAGGTTAAGTTGCCTGTTTTACAAGATATGCCTCTAAATATGGTTGTTGTATATGGTTATGGCGAAAAGCCAATGAAATTATTAACGAACCACTCAATCAAAGGGAAGGACGACGTCCTACGTATCCTAAAAAGTTATATCACTCGTTGGCGAATCGAAGAACTGTTCCGTGTTCAAAAAGAAGAGTTTCAGTTAGAAAAAACTCGAACAATGACATTAAGTTCTTTGCGAATCCTATATACCATTATGAATTGCCTTATTGGTGAATATTGCGGTTAGATAGCTCCACCTGTGCGGACTTTAGCCCCACTCAATGCGGAAGATAACTCCATCGGTGCGGAGGGTGCTCCAAAATAATTTAATTTGCTTAAGAAAAGGCTACTATCCAGGTGATGGATGAGTAGCCTAAATTTTATTCTGCTAAAGCGTCATCAATATACTTAACTGCCATTCTCACTATATCATCAGCCGAAGGCTCTTCTTCCTCTAAAAAATGTGGGAGAAGCAAGGATTCTAGCTCCTCCATTATGTGATCAGGAAGATAACGATGGAAATAGTAGCGTGCAATTCGATCTTCAATCTCTTGTGAAATCATGATATCTCTCCTAATCCATGGCGTTCTCGCATAGAGATTTCACCATCGATAAGTATTTTATACGAATTATGAACGACACGATCTAGTATTGCATCAGCCAACTGAACATTTTCAATTTTCTGTTGCCAACCATCTGGCGCAAACTGAGAACAGAAAATAGTAGAAGTTTTGTGTAATCGAGCTTCTATTATTTCTAATATGTGAATCGAATCTTCTTGCGTTAATTCCGTCAGAAGCCATTCGTCTTATGAAAAGTTATTTATTATGTAAAGCTAGATTCAAGTCCTGTTGGTTTTGTAAGCTTTTTGTGTTTCTAACTATACATAATATAGTATCCTTATTCTAAAAGGAGGACGAAATAATGGATACT
>NZ_JBGQQX010000061.1:0-11243 GCF_045528525.1 Ruoffia sp. FAM 26255
GTTCATCCGTGGTAAGATGGGTGTAGGTCATTTGTGGTCACTCCTTTGTATTCTTTGGTCGGAATTACAAGTTGAGTGTACCACAAATGGCTGTTTTAGTTGTCTAGCTTAATTTTACAATCGGCGATTTTAGAAAATATTATATAAAATGGCTTGACCTTGACGTAACGTTAAGGTGTAATCTGTATGAAGAGGTGAGGAAATGAGTTATTCAATTGGAGAATTAGCAAAACTAGCCGGGATTAGCACAAGAACATTGCGTCATTATGATGCGATTGATTTGTTAAAACCTGCGTATGTCGAAGAGAATGGGTACCGAGTTTATAGTGAAGACGAAGTGAAAATGTTGCAACAAATAATGTTTTACCGAGAATTTGGTATCACATTAGAGGAAATTCATGCGATGGTTAATTCTTCAGAATTTGATCGTCTTAAAGCATTGGAAACACATTATCAACACCTAAAATCGGAAAAAGACCGTATTAGTCAATTGATGGATACAGTCGAAAACACAATTAAAATATACAAGGAGGACTTAACAATGTCTAAAAAAGAATTTGAAGGCTTTAAAAAACAACAAATTAAAGCTAATGAAGAAAAATATGGTGATGATATCATTAATTCATCAAATAAAAAATTCGGAAATTTAACGCAAGAACAGTACGAACATATAGAAAAGCTTAATGAAGAAATCAGTGAAGCTCTAGTAAATGCCGTACCAGAATGGAAACCTGAAAGTGCAGAAGGGCAACGAGTTACTGAATTACATAAAGAATGGCTAATCATGGTTTGGCCAGATGATCTATACTCTGAAGAAGCACACATTAGCCTAGCTCAAATGTATACACAAGATGAGCGTTTCAAGAAATACTATGAAGATATTACTGAAGGCGCAGCGGATTACTTATACGAAGCAATCAAGGTATTTTACAATAAATAAGCGAAGACTGTAAATATTTAGAAATATCGAGGCCTATGCTATACTTGTCTATAGTAACAATCTGAAGTGAGGATGGATAGAGATGAGTCATAGAAATAAAGGGTTTTTAGTAGCGATGTTATTCGCGATGCTATTCACCCCAATAAGCATAGCAGCATCAGAAAGTAGTTCTAGTACAAGTGATGAAGAACTGGAACAAGTAGAATTAAGTGAAGAGGATAAAGTGAATTATATTCGCTGGTTTGGAGCCTATGACGATCTGCCCCAAATACCTTTAGATGAATTAAAGTCTACGTTTGAGACGTTCATTTCCGAAGGTTCAACCGACATGACTAAAGAAGAAGTCATTGAATTAGCGGGCGAGCCTACCGAAACATTTGATGCAGGTGCAAGTGAATTCTTATTGTATTATTCAATGAATGATGAAGAATCAGCTATTCTATATGCACAAATCTTCTCAGAAGAAAAGGCAGCGGAAGCAAGTAGTGGACAGGCAGCTTCGACAGAATCTGTTGAAAGTACAGAAACAGAAGAGGGCTTTGCTGCGGCTTATTTAACAGAAGTGAATTTATTGTTAGTGAATGAGACGGCCTTTGAGCCCTTAAACATTACTTTAGAAGAAATTGAAACTTGGCAAGATTCAGAGTGTGACAATCGTGAGTTTACTACATTTGAAGAGTTACAGGAATTAATTGGTGAGCCATCAGAGATAACTTATCGATTCGAAGATGAAAGTTGGCTGTATGCTTGGATTCGAAATAGTGAAGAAACTGACTCAATAGATTACGTCATGGCTGAAGTCGATGCTGACGGTAATATTGTGGAACTCAATACAATTGAAGATAGCGAAGAGAGCAGCGAAAGTGTCGAGATTTCGAGCCTAGATGAATTTAACAACACTGACGAAACAGCTGAATAAGCAGTTTGAACTAATTAGCGCTTAGGTTTACAACAATCATTGTGTAGGCCTAAGCGTTTTTTAAAATAAATGAATAAGGGAGTCATGAATATGAATCGAATTAACTTAGTTGCTTTAGGTGTCAAAAATATTGGTAAGGCAATGGAATTCTACAAAGAAATCGACTTTAAAACCAATGAAGAGGCTAATAACCCACCGACTGTAATTTTTGATAAGGATGGAAAAAAATAGAGTTATTCTCACAGGAAGATTTAGCCAATGAAATAAATCCAACCAACCCTTCAGTCATTAATACAGGTTTTAGTGGAATCACATTAGCAATCAACTTTAAAACTAAAGTTGAAGTGGATGAATTTGTTAAACTGGTTGAGTCTGCTGGTGGGCTGATCGCGAAATATCCTAAACCTACGGATTGGGGCGGGTATAGTGGTTACTTCCAAGATCTTGACGGTTATTATTGGGAAGTTGCATATGGTGATAGCTGGAAGTTCGATGATAATAACATGCTAGTCATAGAATAATAAGTGTTGATTGAAGGAGCTGTGGTTGCAGCTCATTTTTCGTTGGGAAAATGGGTAAACCTGCATTCGGATTCAATTTGAGTACTCAATTCCAGCTAAATACGCATTCGAATTCAATTCGAGTCCTAGATTACGACTAAACACGCATTCGAAAAAATCCGAGTACTCGATTCCAGCTATATACTGGTCCTATAAACGTGGACAACTAGAGACATGTCCGATTCATTCGTGGACTAAGTTCATTTCTGTCATTATCATCGTAGACAGAGTTTTATTGCACAAAAAAATATCATCTCCAATCCTTTCACATCGCAGTTACTTACAATTGTAAATAAATAATATTTATGAAAACGTTAAAAAAATCCTCGACTAACACAATATATGTGATATTATTATTAAGTGAACACTATATATTGTGTTGAAGGAGGATGGAAATGGAGCAAACATTTAAAGGTATTAAGGAAAATATAACAAATACAATCGTTATCAAACGAGATGGGCGAGTTGTAAACTTTAATCCGAATAAGATAAAAGCAGCGATTAACAAAGCATTTACTCATGTATATTCAAGCGAGGATGCTGAAATATCGGAATTAGTTAAAGACATCATCACTAAACTATCAAATAGATATGGTCAAGAATTGACGATTAATCAAATACAGCGAGTAACAGAAGAGGTACTAGTGGCCTCTAAATACAATGAAGTTGCCCAGGCCTATATTAGCTACCGGGTACAAAGAGAACAAGAACGCATGTTATCTGTTGATATCAATGAAAGTATTAAAGCCCTAACTGCAAAAGAAAGTACACTAGTGAATGAGAATGCGAATAAAGATAGTCGTGTCTTTAATACACAAAGAGATTTGACTGCAGGTGTCACGGCTAAAGCAATTGGGTTAAAGATGCTTCCTCCTCATGTCGCTAACGCGCATTTAAAAGGACAAATTCACTACCATGATTTGGATTATCAACCTTATGCACCGATGACAAATTGTAGTTTGATTGATTTTGAGACAATGTTTAATGAAGGATTTACAATTGGAAATGCCCAAGTCGAGTCACCCCAATCGATCCAAACGGCTACGGCTCAAATGGCTCAAATCATTGCCAATGTTGCAAGTAGTCAGTACGGAGGAACTAGTGCAAACCGAATTGATGAGATTTTAGCTCCTTATGCAGAGAAAAATTATCATAAGAATTTAAAGATGGCGCATGAGTGGATTGAAGATGAGGATAAACAAAAAGCATTTGCGATGAGTAAGACGAAAAAAGATATTTATGATGCGATGCAAAGTTTGGAATATGAAATTAATACACTTTATACTTCTCAAGGACAAACGCCTTTTACGACACTTGGCTTTGGTCTAGGGACTTCATGGATTGAAAGGGAAATCCAATTTGCTATTTTGAAAGTTAGATTAGAAGGCTTGGGTAGCGAGAAAAGAACTGCAATTTTCCCTAAACTTGTCTTTACATTAAGAGATGGAGTGAACTTAAAAGAAGCAGATCCGAATTATGATATCAAACAGTTAGCACTTGAATGTACAGCTAAACGAATGTACCCGGATGTTCTAATGTATGACAAATTAGTTGAGTTAACAGGCAGCTTTAAAGTGCCAATGGGGTGCCGGTCATTTCTGCAAGGATGGAAAGATGACAATGGAAATGAAGTCAATGACGGTCGAATGAACTTAGGGGTTGTCACATTAAATTTACCGAGAATAGCGATTGAATCTAGCGAGAACAAAGAGCAGTTTTGGTCAATATTAGAGGAAAGACTCGATATTATGACTGATGCTTTAGTATATCGCGTTGAAAGAGTGAAGGAAGCTTTACCAGAGAATGCCCCCATCTTATATCAATATGGAGCATTTGGTGAGCGATTGAATGAAGACGAATCCGTTGATAAATTATTTAAAAACAAACGCGCAACGGTATCACTAGGCTATATAGGTCTATATGAAGTGGCAACTGCTTTTTATGGTCCCGATTGGGAAAGGAATAAAGAAGCTAAAGATTTTACACTAGATGGGATTAAAACTCTTAAAGCCAAGGCAGACGAGCTTGGTGATCAGTACGGCTATCACTTCAGTGTGTACAGCACTCCTTCAGAGAGTTTAACAGATCGATTCTGTCGGATGGATAAAGAACGATTTGGATCGATTCCTAATATTACCGATAAAGATTATTATACGAATTCTTTCCATTATGATGTCAGAAAAAATCCAACCCCTTTTGAGAAAATCGAATTCGAAAAAGATTATCCACAATACTGTAGTGGCGGGTTTATTCATTACTGTGAGTATCCGAATATGCGCCAAAATTTAAAAGCGTTAGAAACAGTTTGGGACTTTGCTTATGACAAGGTTGGTTATTTAGGAACAAATACACCAATTGATCATTGTTATGAATGTGACTTTGATGGTGAATTTGAAGCGACCGAACGCGGTTTTAAATGTTCACAATGTGGCAATCAGAATCCTGACACCTCAGATGTAGTAAAGAGAACTTGTGGTTATTTAGGAAATCCACAGAAAAGACCTATGGTGCGTGGAAGACATAAAGAAATTAACGCGCGTGTGAAACACATTCCCGATAGCATTGTGAAATTGAAACGCAATCAGAAAGCGAAATTAGCAAACGACTCAAGGAGCGTACTCGAATGAAAAATCCAAAACCAAAAGAATGGCTAGCTGAAGATTTAAGTCTAGGTAAGATTGCGGATTACAAACCGTATAATTTTGTGGATGGTGAAGGAGTCAGATGCAGCCTTTACGTCAGTGGCTGCCCCTTTGCCTGTATCGGTTGTTACAACCGTGTCGCACAAAACTTTAATTACGGTACACCTTATACGCAAGAACTAGAAGAGCGAATCATTGAAGACCTCGCTGCATCATACTGCCAAGGCTTAACATTACTAGGTGGAGAGCCTATGTTAAATACTAATATCGTAGTCCCTTTATGTAGATCAATCCGAGAAAAATACCAGCAGACTAAAGATATTTGGTCATGGACTGGTTATACATGGGAAGAATTACTTTCAGAATCTGAAGATAAGTTGGAACTATTATCCCTTATCGATGTTTTAGTCGATGGGCGTTTTGACATTAATAAAAAAGACCTCACAAGGCAATTCAGAGGCAGTACAAATCAACGTATTATCGACGTCCAACAGAGTTTGGCGCAAGATAAAGTTGTGCTTTGGACACAATCGAATGGTCAACCATATTATTAATATACAAAAAACAACAGCTCGAATTTTTTGAACTGTTGTTTTTTTTACTTATAAAGCATCTTTGAAAAAGGCAGTACCTACACGAATAAAAGTAGCTCCCTCAGCTACAGCGATGGGGTAGTCTTGACTCATGCCCATGCTAACTTCGGTACAAGGAGCATTTGAAAAGTTACCTTGTTCCACTTCAACTTGTAACTCTTTTAAAAAGCGGAAATATTCATGAATTTCCTCTTGGCTGGCATCAATAGGAGCCATTGTCATTAGGCCAATGATATTTAACTTATCATATGCTTCTAACTCTTTTAAAGTGTCAGCCAACGCGTCGGGTTGGAAACCAGATTTACTATCTTCACCACTCACATTAACTTGAATGAAACAGTTAACCGGCTGCTCAGCGCGTTTTTGAATTTCTTTTGCTAAAGAGAGACGGTCCAGAGAGTGGAGATAATCAATATCATTAATAATCTTCTTCACTTGTCTCGTTTGTAAATTACCAATAAAATGCCATTGAATCTCATCATTAATATCTGCCAAATTTTCATATTTCTTTAAGAATACATCGGGGCGATTCTCCCCAAAGTGTTTTACTCCAAGAGCGTGCAAATCACGCATCGTTTTTTCATCAACGGTCTTAGTGACTGCAACTACAGTAGGCTCCTTGTTTCCAGCGGGTAGATGATTTTCAATCGTTTCTTGAATTACATTGATATTTGTTTTTAACGTTTGTTTCATTGTCACTTCGTTCACCAATCCTTTAATTATTCCTCTATTGAATTTATCAATAATGGTGGAGGGTGTCAATTTGAAGACATTCAAACGAATTCAAGAGTAATACTTGCATTGAACAAATATCCATGTTAGCATTATTTCGAAGTCGAGATAACACTTCATTGATCACTAATAAAAGTGAAAGACTTGACCTCTAAATTGATTCATGTTAATATTAATTCGAAATCGAGATGTAAACATTTAAAGTAAAATTTTAAATGCTTTTGCTCGGTTATAATTATTAACTTATAATTCGAAAACGAGATAATAAAATATGAACAATCTTTTAGGAGGAGCAACAATGAACAGAACCGAAGAATCATTAAAAGCATTTGTAGGGATCCAAAGAACAAGCGAAACTTTAGATAGAACAGTTAGAAAAGACTCAAGAAAACACGGTCTAAACTTAAATGAGTTTGCCGTACTAGAATTATTATTGAATAAAGGGCCACAACCCATTCAACAAATAAAAGAGAAAATTCTAATTGCGAGTAGCAGTACTACTTACTTAATTGATAAATTATGTGAAAAGGGACTTGTTGAGCGAATTGTAAATGAACAAGATCGTCGTATCATTCGTGCCTCTTTAACACCTAGCGGGAAAGAGTTAATTGAACGCATCTTCCCATCGCATGCTGAATTGATTAGAGAATCATTTGATAAATTATCGGATGATGAACTCACACAACTACGGTTCTTATTGAAGAAAATGAACGGCATAGACAACAAATAAAGGAGCGTTTTATTATGACGAACAATTTTGAACTTAAAGGAATTCACCACGTTACAGCGATTACGAATAGTGCTGAAAGAAACTATAAATTTATCACAGATATTTTAGGTATGCGTTTAGTTAAAAAGACAGTAAACCAAGATGATATCCAAACGTATCATACATTCTTTGCGGATGACATCGGATCACCAGGAACGGATTTAACATTCTTTGATTTTCCGAATATTCCTTCAGGAACTTATGGATCAAACTCAATTTCGCGTATTGGCTTACGTGTTCCTAACGATGCAGCATTAGAATACTACTTAAACCGTTTTGAAGAATTTGATGTAAAACACGGCGAAATTGAAGATTTATTCGGTACGAAAGTTTTAGAATTTGAAGAAGAAGATGGGCAGCGCTACCGTTTATTCTCAGATGAGAATAATGAAGGGGTAGAGGCTGGAACACCATGGCAAGATGGACCAGTACCAACAGATAAAGCTATCTACGGGCTTGGACCGATTGAAATTACTGTAAGTTATTTTGATGACTTCAAACAATTATTACAAGTAATCTATAATATGAAACCAATGATTGAAGAAGAGGAAGTTGCAGTCTTTGAAGTTGGTGAAGGTGGAAACGGTGGTCGTGTTATCTTACGTAAAGATGAGGAAACACCCGTTGGAATCCAAGGTTACGGAGAAGTTCACCACGTTTCATTTAGAGTTGAAGACCATGCAGCAATTAAATCATGGGAAGCAAAATATGACCAAATCGGTGTTCGCCACTCTGGTTGGGTAGATCGTTTCTTCTTTGAAGCACTATATGCACGAATTGGCCACATCTTAATTGAAATCTCTACAGATGGACCAGGATTCATGGGCGACGAACCATATGAAACATTAGGAGAAAAATTATCATTACCGCCATTCTTAGAAGAAAAACGTGACGAAATCGAAGCATCTGTACGTCCATTTGATACAACGCGCAATAAATAATAGCCAGGCGACTTTGAAATCATTAATACAATATAAGGAGCTGATAATATGGAACCGGTGAAACATTTACACCATATTACTGCGATTGCAGGTCCACCTCAAGAAAATGTACACTTTTATCGTGATGTTTTAGGCTTAAAATTAATTAAGCAAACAGTTAATTTTGACGATGTAAATACATATCATTTTTATTTCTCAAATAAGGGTATGGATGATGGAACAATCTTAACGTTCTTCCCATGGGATACGCGTAATCGTGGTGTTAAAGGTAGTGGGCAAGTTGGAAGAATTGCTTTCTCAGTACCTAATGGGTCATTAGAACATTGGAAGAAACATTTAGAAACTCATGATGTTATTTTTGAAGAATCGAATATGTTTGGAAATCGTGGAATTATCTTTGAAGATAACCATACTTTACGCCTAGCAATCGTCGAAACTGATGAAGAGAATAATGATTCAGATATCTTAGGTTTCTACGGCGTGGAGTTGCTATCAAGCCAACCAGAAGCAACAAGAGATACATTACGTAACCAACTCGGTTTAGAGGAATTAGAAGCCACATTAGAATTTTTCCACTTAGAAACAGTGGGAGAACAACGTCATCACATTATTATACCTAAAGAAGCACCAGCGAGAGGTAGAGACGGTGTTGGAACAGTTCATCACGTGGCTTGGTCAATGGAAGACGATCTTAAACAGCAAGAATGGCGTGAATACCTACAAGATGAAGGATTCCACGTGACAGATGTTAAGGATCGTAATTACTTTAAAGCGATGTACATGCGAGAAAAAGGCCATGTTCTATTCGAATATGCGACCGATGGACCTGGCTTTGCTGTCGATGAACCTGTGGATGCCTTAGGACAAAAGCTCATGCTCCCAGAACAATATGAAAGTCAGCGTGAAGAAATCGAGCGAACATTACCAAAAGTCGAATTATAGGAGGGGTTTATGCATTTTTTTAAAGCAGATAATATGTCCTCAAAGGACAATAAAAAGAAATTAGCAGGAACAATTATACCAAGGCCGATTGCATTAGTGATGACGCAATCTGATGAAGTCATTAATATTGCACCTTTTAGTTACTTTAATATTGTTTCTAACAACCCACCTCTCATTTCGATTGCGATACAACGATCGAATGGTGAACTAAAAGACACTTCAAGAAATATTCTCGCAAAGAAAGAAGCGACGGTTCATGTTGTAGATGAGCGAATCGTAAACGATGCAAATGCAACATCAGCAACATTGCCTGCAGATGAGAGTGAGTTAAGTGTATCAAACTTTAACTTAATTGACTCAAAATTGATTGGCACACCAGGGATTAAAGAAGCCCTCGTCCGCTATGAGACACAGTTGTATAAAGCTGTTGAAATTACGGATGCATCAGGGTTAATCGTTGCGGATTTAATCATCCTAGAGGTGATTGGTTTCCATCTTGCAGAAAAGATTTACGATGTTGACACAGGCTATATTATAGCAGACAAACTGAAACCTGTGAGTCGATTAGCCGGTGCGGATTATGCCAAATTAGGTACGCAATTTGATTTAGTCCGACCAGATTAAAGGAGTTAATAATTTATGGAACATATCTTTAGAGAAGGAAAAGCAAACCATCCTGTATTCATTATGTTACATGGAACGGGTGGAAATGAAACAAATTTATTACCCTTAGGTGAGATTTTAGATCCTGAGGCAGCAATCTTAGCCATCCGTGGAGATGTTGTAGAGAATGGCATGTTACGCTACTTTAAACGTAAAGAAGAAGGCGTATATGATGTTGAAGACTTAAATCAACGCGGAGAAGCTTTACATCAGTTTATCGTTGAATCGAGTAAAGAATATAACTTTAATTTAGATGATGCAGTCTTTGTTGGCTTTTCAAACGGATCAAACATTGCAATGAATATCTTATTAAGAGAAGACAGTCAAGTGAATAAAGGGACACTCTTTGCACCAATGTATCCAGTGGACGTGTCTCATAATACAAAAGATATGAAAGATGTTTCAATTTATTTATCAATGGGAGAAAATGATCCCATCGTTTCGTTAAATGATAGCGAGAATGTTGTTGATATCTTCGAGACACGCGGCGCAGAAGTCACAACGTTTTGGGTAAATTCCCATGAGTTAAATGGTGAAACAGCTATGCAAGCAAAAGCTTGGTTAAATAAAGTTTTTAAATAATATAATAAAAGAGGGACGAGATCATAATAGAACTCGTTCCTCTGTTTGTTTGTGAATAAATTTGCTTTGAACTAAGTGAAATATCTGTTCAATGATAAAGAACAGCAAGATAGATACTAAAATTGAGCCCGGATAATAAAAGATAATAGGTACGGAAGAAAAGATGGGTTTATCTCTAAGATAAAAGTAATTACCATTAACAATTGGATTAAATAACGCCACGAAGACAAAGTATACTAAAAACAATAGAATGACACGCTTACGTGCGGATGCATAAACTTTATAGTTATAGGCAATCATACCGTAGAAGGGTAGTAGCAATGTAATAACATGATTCGTTAAAAAACTTACCCCTCTAGGATGCGTAATCGGTTCAATGTTTGATGGTACTAAGAAACTTAACCAAGCAAACACTGAGAAATAGGCAACGATGTTAAATAATTTTTCAGATTTAGTAAATAAGAAAATGATACCTAGAATGGTATTAATCCGACTAATGTGGAAGGGTAAGGATTCTTGTAATGTAAATTCACCGAGTAGGACATAAGAACCGTATAATAAAATTTGTTGAAGGATTGAAATAGTCACAATGTATTTTGAAATAGTATTGCGGTGGTCTCTAACATACGATTGATTCATAAATAAGAGGCAGGTAAAGAAAATTAAAACAGCAATATATAATAAATGATTCGGACCAAGAATTTGAATATATTCCATGTTAGTTACTTACCTCGCTTTATAATATATTAGTTATAAAAAAATAGTTTAATATGCATTCATTTTAAGAATCTCATTTCTTTTTGTCAAACTTATTTTTCATTTGTACTTTTAGATCCTGAATAATTCATAGCTCTATAATTTAAGCTGGTTTCTTGAATAAATTAATCGTTCTTGGAAAAATTGGGAATTTTTCTACAAAATAGTGAGTTCTCGAAGTAGATTTTAACTAAATGAACCTTC
>NZ_JBGQQX010000062.1:0-10980 GCF_045528525.1 Ruoffia sp. FAM 26255
TAGATATTCTCCTTATGTTATTTGGTGGTACTTTTAATATAACGAATATCTGCGTCTTTTAGAAGACACAAAGATAGGGTTGATGACATTTTAATTTTTGTCATCAACCCTATTTATTGTAGAACCCTTATTGGTGCTTGTGTTTTTTTTATTAGTAAAATGTAAGTTTTATTAAATTAAAAAGGCCCACTTCAAACTATTTTAATTATATTCTAATATAAGTATTGACTTTCACTTTGCAAGTTGATAGAATAATTTCAAGTTAATAAATAAGTCAAAGAATAAGAGAGTAAATTACTTCGAGGTAACAGCGAGATAGGACAGAGTGGAAGCCTATTTATCTAAGAGTAGTTGAACCGCACTTATGAGACAAGTTAGTGAATGTATAGCTAGCTTCGCTGTCTGAGCGTTAACAAAAAGAGTGAATAAACCCTATATGGCCGTATAGGGGAGTTAACTAGAGTGGTACCGCGGAATAAACCCCGTCTCTATCGTTGTATTTGTACAGCGATAGAGACGGGGTTTTTTTAATACCATCGAAGCGTAGTCAAAGATTTATTAATTAATAAAACAAACATAGGAGCAAATCAAAATGAAAAAAATAAGTAAAATAATTTTAGCTTTTGTTGTAGGGATGTTTTTAACTTCTGCGGTAAATATTAAGGCAGCGACGTTAGAAGAAATCAAAGAAAAAGGTCAATTAGTTGTAGGTATGAATGCAGAGTATCCACCATTTGAATGGGTGGAAGTGGTTGATGGTGAAGCCGTTGTCGTTGGTATTGATGCCTCTCTAGCTCAAATGATTGCTGATGAGATTGGGGTCGAGTTAGTGATTGATAACCGGGCATTCGATTCGTTAATCCCAACATTGAATACGAATAAAATAGATTTAATTCTTTCTGGAATGTCGAATACAGAAGAACGTGCCAAAGTCGTTGATTTCTCAGTGTCATATTATGAACCAGTAAGTCAGTTTGCTGTTGCGAGTGATCAAGTGGATAACTTTAACTCCTTAGAAGATTTTAACGGAAAAAGAGTTGGCGCTCTGCTAACGTCAACACAAGAAATTTTTTTAAAGGAAAATATGCCTGAAATCGAATTAGTATCTATGGGTAAAAACGGCGATTTAATTGAAGGATTGAAAGCGAAAAAAGTGGATGCCATCTTCATGTCAGACTTAACGCTTCAACAATACTTAACAAATTACGGCGATGTAGTTTCAGTTGTTGAAGGCATTGACATTGATAATGAACTTCTAGGAACATCTGTCGCGATGACAAAAGGAAATACGACTTTACTAGAAGTTGTAGACAAAGTAATTACAGAAGCTAAAGAAAATGGCGATTTAGATAAAGTATTTGAAGAAAATATCGAAAAAGCAAGTAAAGCTCAAGAACAGTAATAGAGGAGAAAACAATGGCACTTGAAAATTTAAAAGATTTAGAACAATACACAGATGACTTACTTGAACGTAGACGCTTTTTACATCAACATCCTGAAACATCGTTCAATGAATTTAAAACGGTGGAATACATTGAAGGCTTTCTAAAATCATTAAATCATGTTGAAATTATTAAACCTACTCAAACAAGTGTCATTGGCGTATTCAAATCGAAGCAGGCGGGTAGTCGAATCGGTTTACGGGCGGATATGGATGCCCTCCCAATTCAAGAAGAATTAACAAATTTAGACTTTTGTTCGATGAACGACGGTGTGATGCATGCGTGTGGTCATGATGGCCACACAGCTATGTTAATGACAGCATGTCAGTGGTTAGATGATCATTTCGACACATTAGAGGGTGAGATATATTGTATCTTTCAACATGCAGAAGAATTACCCCCAGGTGGCGCGAGCCAAATTATGGCAACGGGTGTTTTAGATGATTTGGATTTTATCTATGGGCAACATGTCTTACCAGAGATTGAAGTTGGAACGGTAGACATTAAAACCGGTCCCGTCACAACTAACTCGGATGGTTATAAAGTAACTTTGTATGGTTTAGGTGGACATGCATCGACCCCATCAAAAGCGATCAACCCGATTAACTTGGCAAGTAAACTCATTCAAGCATTCAATGAGATTCCGTCGCAACATATTGATGCACAACAATCTGCTGTTGTGTCAAATACATATATTAAGGCGGGGAATAGTATTTCCTTAAATATCATTCCAGATACTTTGGAGTTTGGAGGAAATATTCGATCCTTTGATGCAGATGTTCCAAAACGTATCGAAGAGAGTATGGAGCAAATATTAGAAGGAATCTGTGGCGCTTATGGTGTCGGCTATAAGTTTAATTATGAAGTAGGTGCTCGTTCGGTGTATAACGATGACGTCAAGACAACGCTATTACAAGAGATTGTCGGAAATTCTTTAGACGTTAACGTCATTGAAAGAAAACCTGATATGTTCGGTGAAGATTTTTCCGTCTATAGTCAAGTCATTCCAGCAACCTTTGCGATGATTGGCAGTCATAATCATACGAAAGAAACGCAATATCCACTTCATCATCCTAAATTTAATATCGATGAAGGTGTATTAATAGTTGGTTTAAAGATGCTACTTACAGTTGCAATAGAATATAACAAAAAAATAACAAACATGAAATTAGAAGGAGAATTAGTATGAGTAAAGATAAAATTGTATTAGCTTATTCAGGTGGTTTGGACACGTCGATTACAATTCCATGGTTAAAGGAAAATTATGATGCGGACATTATTGCAGTCTGTGTTGATGTAGGTCAAAAAGAAGATTGGGAAGCTGTAGAGAAAAAAGCTATCGCTTCGGGGGCAAGTAAGTTCTACAATCCGCATGTGGCAGATGTTTTAGCTGAAGAATACATTTATCCAGCAATTTCAAGTAACTTGAAATACCAAGGGACTTACTTACTAGGTACTGCGCTGGCACGTCCATTAATTGCCAAAGAATTGGTCGCTGTTGCCCATAAAGAAGGCGCTACTGCAATTTGTCATGGCTGTACTGGTAAAGGGAATGATCAAGTTCGTTTTGAAACAGGTATCGCAGCCTTCGATCCAGAGATGAAGATTGTTGCACCTTGGCGTATTTGGGATATTAAATCCCGTGAAGACGCACTTAAATATGCTGAATTAAAAGGTGTGCCTGTGACATCAACGATTGAGAAAATCTATTCAGAAGATGAAAACTTAATGCATATTAGTCACGAAGGCGGAGACATCGAAAGTCCTAAGAACGCGGTCGATTACTCAAGCATCCTAAACATAACTAATGCTTTAGAAAATACACCGGATGAAGCTGAGATTGTTGAAATCATTTTTGAACAAGGGAAAGCGACGGCTGTGAATGGGGAAGAATTGAAACCTCATGAAGTATTAGAAACTTTAAATGCGATTGCTGGGAAACACGGGATTGGTGTCCTTGATTGGATTGAAGACAGAACGATTGGAATGAAATCCAGAGGGATTTATGAAACGCCAGGAGCGACTCTATTAATGGAAGCTCATGAACGTCTGGAAAGTTTAACGCTGACAAAAGAAACGATTAAATTGAAACAACACTTGGCCGTTGAATTTGCTGAATTAATCTACAATGGACAGTGGTATTCAATGGCAAGTGATTCGATATTAGCCTTTATGAATCATACGCAAAAGACTGTGACGGGTGATGTTAAACTGAAATTATACAAAGGGAATATGTTACCACACGGATTGAAGAGTGAATTCGCACTATTTGACGAAGATGTTTCAGGCTTTGGTGAAGATGATTTATTCGATCACCATGATGCAGAAGGATATATTAATGTCATTACGTTACCGACTAAGATTCAAAAGAAACTAGGACTTCTCTAAATATTATTCAGAAAAGGAAGAGGATATATGGCACTTTGGAGTAATGAATACCATCAGGAAATGTCGAATTCGGCCTACGAGTTTAATCAATCAATTGTAATTGATATTCGATTATTTGATGCAGATTTACGCGGAAGTATGGCACATGCCCAGATGTTAGGCAAACAACATATCATTGAACCTGACGAGGCGAAGCAATTAGTTGCGGAGCTGTCATCAATGCGCGAAGAATACGCAAATCAAACACTTCAAATTGATTTAAATGAAGAAGACATACATAGTTTTATCGAAGCGGAATTAACACGAAGACTAGGTGATATCGGCAAGAAAATACATACCGGTAGAAGCCGTAATGATCAAGTGGCTACGGCAATGAAAATATATGCCTTAGATGAAGTTGAATGGATGATAGATGCCTTAAAAAAAGTCATGCTTGCCTTCACAGATGAAGCGCAAGAGCATCTTGAGACGATTATGCCAAGTTACACACACTTACAGCGGGCGCAACCAATAACCTATGGACATTATCTCATGGCCTATGTTGAGATGTTCCACCGAGACTATGGACGGATTAAAGATGCTGCGAAGCGTATTAAAGAGACAATGCCTCTAGGTGCCGGTGCCTTAGCAACAACAACTTTTCCTTTAGATCGATCGTATACAACGGAGTTGTTAGGTTTTAGCAATTATTCAAATAATAGTTTAGACGCAGTATCGGACCGAGATTATAGTTTGGAATTATTATCGGCATTTTCTATATTAAGCATGCACTTAAGTCGATATAGTGAGGAAGTGATTATTTGGACTTCACAAGAGTTTAAGTTTCTGTCCTTAAAAGACACATTCTCGACGGGTTCATCGATTATGCCTCAGAAAAAGAACGCGGATATTCATGAACTATTTAGAGGGAAATCCGGGCGTGTGTTCGGTGATTTAATGAGTGTGTTAACGATTATGAAAGGAATACCTTTAGCATATAACAAGGATATTCAAGAGGAGAAGGAACGTTTATTTGATGCGATTGATACTGTGAAGATGATGCTTTCTTTATTACCTTCAATGATTGATGAAACGATTGCTAATAAGGAAGTAATGTACAAAGCAGCAAGTACGGGTTTCATTAATGCAACGGATTGTGCAGATTACTTAACAGCGAAAGGTTTACCGTTTCGTGACGCCTACCAAGTGACAGGTAATATTATTCAGTACTGTGAAGAAACAAATCAAACCTTAGAAACTTTGAGTTTGGCAGAGTATAAAGAAGAGCATGCTTTATTCGAAGAAGATATTTATGATGCGATCGATTTAACAGTTTGTGTTAAACGCCGACAAGTGGATGGTGGACCTGCCCCTGAGAAAGTACAGGAGCATATTGATAAGATTAGAAGCTTACTTATTTAAAAATTATATAATTGCTTAAAGCTTAAAACATGAGTATATCAGCCATTAAAACGCTTAATAATTAAAAAAAAATGACAAAGCCCCTTGTTAAACTCTCATATATGCTGTATATTATTAGATATAAATTAAAAGGAGGAACATTAATGAAAAAGTTCTTACGAGTACTTACATTAGTTAGTTTATTTTTATTAAGTGTAGCGCCGTTAGCACAAACAACTGCATCTGCGCAAGATGCTGCAACACTTAACTTATCCCTAGGAGCAGAACCACCTACATTAGACCCTGCTTTAGCAACAGATTCGACATCAGGATCAATCATCCGTAACGTTTTTGAAGGATTAACACACAATAACCATGGTGAAATTGAACCAGGTGTTGCTGAAACATGGGAAGAGAGTGAAGATGGCCTTACTTGGACATTCACTTTACGTCAAGATTCAACTTGGTCAAATGGAGACCCAGTTACTGCAAATGATTTCGAGTTTTCATGGAAACGTGTTTTAAACCCTGAGACTGCATCTCAATATGCTTCTATTCTTTACCCAATTACTGGTGCTGAAGAATTTAACTCAGGTGAAGGCGAAGAAGACGCTGTAGGAGTTACTGCTGTAGATGACTACACATTAGAAGTAACATTAAACAACCCTACACCATACTTCTTAGAATTAACTTCATTCTACACTTACATGCCAGTTCATCAAGCAACAGTTGAAGCCGACTCTACTGGTTGGGCTGCTGAAGCTGGTGAAACATATGTAACTAACGGTGCGTTCAACTTAGATACATGGAACCACAACAGTGACTTAGTATTAGCTAAAAATGCTGAATATTGGGACGCTGATAACGTTGCTTTAGAAACAGTTAACATCCAAATTATCGAGCAAGAATCAACAGCTAACGCTGAATTCCAAGCTGGTAACTTAGATTACTTAGGTACTCCTTACGGAACCGTTTCTCTAGACTCAATCGACATGTACCGTGCTAATGAAGAACTAAACACAGTTCCTTACGCAGCAATCTACTGGTACAAATTAAATACGACAGATGAATTAATGCAAAACGTTAACTTACGTAAAGCATTATCATTAGCAATTGACCGTCAAGGTTTAATTGATAACGTAATTAAAGGTGGACAATTACCTGCATTAGGTGTTGTACCTCCAACAATCGAAGGATTCGAAGAAGACCGTGGCTACATGCAAGATGCAGCATTCGACGAAGCTAATGAATACTTAGCATTAGCTATGGAAGAATTAGGAATTTCAGATCCTAGTGAAATTACTGTTAACATCTCAATTAACGACAGTGAAGCTCACTCAACAATTGCTCAATTTATCCAATCTGGCTGGGCTACAAACTTAGGAATTAACGCTGAGATTGACTCAACAGAATGGCAAGTGTACTTAGACCGTCTAAACGTTCTTGATTACCAAGTAGGACGTATGGGATGGATTGCTGACTACAACGACGCTATTTCATTCTTAGACATGTACCGTACTGCCGATACTGGTAATAACGATACTGGTTGGGAAAATGAAGAGTACAAAAACTTAATTGATGAGTCAGCTTCTGAAGAAGATCCAGCTACTCGTACTCAAATGTTATTAGATGCTGAAGCGATTTTCATGGAAGAAATGCCAGTAATCCCAGTATACTACTACACAAGTAACTATGTTATCCAAGACCACGTACAAAACTTAGAGCCAGATGCTTTAGGTAACGTAAGCTTGAAAGACGTATCAGTTTCTGCTGAATAATACACAGATAAATTAACGACTAGGTTAACCTAGAAATTAAATAATACCGCTACAAGCAATTGTGCTGTTTGTAGCGGTATTTTTGTTTAGAATAATTGATATTAATCAATTTGCTTCAATAATCCCAAAAAGTTAACAATCCAATACGTGTGAATTTACACAAAATTTACATAAAATCAATAGCGGTTGATTATCGAATGGTATATAATATTAATGTTATAAAAAAAGGGAGGAATTATCTTATGTTAAGAAATTGGATAAAAAAAGCTGCTTTAACTTTAGCATCTGTGACAACACTTGCTTCAGTAGCGATGCCAGCTGTAGCTGGGCAAGAAACAACTCAAATTGATGAGTTATCAATCGGATTTGTACCATCACGTGATCCGGAAGAAATCGTAACAGCAACAGAACCATTAGAGCAATTATTAATTGACGAATTAGCTACTCTTGGTTATGAAGTAGGTTCAGTAGATATCTCTGTAGGTACTTCATATGAAGCAGTTGGAGAAGGTTTATCAGCAGGGACTATTGATATCGGATTTATTCCAGGTGGAACATATGTATTATATGATGATGGTGCAGAAGTTATTTTAACTTCTACACGTGCTGGTTTAAGTAATGATTCAGACGATCCAGCTGATTGGAATGCGAACGAACCAACTGAAGCAACGGACGAACAAGTAACGTATTACCGTGCTATTATGATTGCAGGACCATCAGAAAAAGGGCGCGAATTAGCTGATAAAGTTAATAATGGTGAAGAATTATCTTTTGAAGATTTAAATTCAGCTAATTGGTCTGTTATGAGTCCATCTTCTTCAGCAGGCTACATTTATCCAACAATTTGGTTACAAGATAATTTCCAACAAAACTTAAGTGATTTAGAAAATGTTGTGCAAGCTGACTCTTACTTAAACTCATTTGCACGTCTAGCTTCTGGTCAAGTAGATATCTTAACAGTATTTGCTGATGGTCGTCGTGACTACGTTGATCAATGGCAATCTGAATTAGGTGGAGAAAATGACATCTGGACAGATACTGATGTTATTGGAGTTACACCAGGTATCTACAATGATACTATTTCAGTAAGTAACAATTCAGAAAATATGTCTGATGAACTTAAATCTGCTTTACAAGAAGCATTCATTAATATTTCTGAGACTGAAGAAGGTAAAGAGATTATCGCAATTTACGCTCACGAAGGATATGAAGTTGCTGAGAGTGCGGACTACGATGTAGAGCGTCAAGCACAAGAAATTTTACGTGAACAATCTAACTAATAACTAATATTATAATAAATATTTGAAGGCTAGGATAAATCCTGGCCTTTATTTGCTTGAAGAGAGGTTTGTAAGAAATGATAAAATTTGAAAATGTAAGTAAAAAATATCCTAAAGGCGTAACCGCGTTAAAAGATGTGAATTTAACCATCGAACAAGGTGAGTTTGTTGCGATTATTGGTCTATCCGGAGCAGGGAAATCAACATTAATCCGTTGTATTAATCGCATGCACAGTATTTCAGATGGAACACTGACTGTTGATAATGAAGATGTAACTGCCCTAGGCTCAAAAGAATTAAGACGTTTCCGTAGAAAAATTGGAATGATTTTCCAATCATTTAATTTAGTCACTCGAATTAGTGTATTAAACAACGTATTAGTATCGAGTGTGCCAGAGTTATCATTTTGGCGTAAATTAACGGGTAGTTTTACAAAAGAGGATAAAATACGAGGATTGGAAGCTTTAGATAAAGTAGGAATCTTGGATAAAGCATATACGCGTGTAGACCAATTATCAGGAGGTCAACAACAACGTGTAGCTCTTGCAAGAACGTTAGCGCAAAATCCTTCTATTATATTAGCTGATGAACCTGTCGCTTCTTTGGACCCAGTCACAGCTAAAGTTGTTATGGATGATTTTAAACGCATTAATAAAGAAATGGATATTTCAGTATTAATTAATATTCATCATGTTGATTTAGCGTTAGAGTATGCAGATCGTATTATTGGAATTGCAAAAGGGGAAATCGTTTATGATGGTCCATCTAGTGACGTTGATCAAGAAGTATTAAACAAAATCTACCAAAATCAACCTATTGAAGTTGTTGAATCTTCAGTATCACCAGTATAGAGGGGGATTTATTGTGGAAATGAAATTATATGATCGTGTTTTTAAACCCAAAAAAATAGTATTATCTAACGGTAAAAAAATCTATCAAAGAGCGTCAAGAACCCCATTAATTATTTTGTTATTATTAATATTTACATATATTTCAACTAAAGTAACTGAGACCGAATTATCAGTCTTAGCTGAACGTGGGGAACAATTCTTTGTTATTTTGGGACAAATGATTCCACCAAATTGGAGCTATGCAAACAATATATGGAGACCCATGATTGACACTATTCAAATGTCATTACTTGGATCGGTGTTAGGTGCTCTCGTAGCTATACCTATTGCTATGTTATCTTCGTCAAATCTAATTCAAAGTCGTTGGGTTACTGGCTTTTTTAAACTATTCTTATCAATTACGCGGACATTACCAACATTGATTACAGCTTCAATCGCAACATTTATCTTTGGAATTGGAACGACTGCAGGTACTATAGCAATATTCATCTTTACGTTTTCCTATATTGGTAAACTAATGTATGAGAATATCGAAAATATTGATATGGGACCCTTTGAAGCCATGGAATCTATGGGATTATCCAAAGTAGAAGCATTCCGATATGCAGTAGTTCCTCAGATTATGCCAACGTACTTATCCGTATCACTTTTTGCGTTCGAGGGTAACATTCGATACGCCGCAATCTTAGGATATGTAGGGGCAGGTGGAATAGGTTTAATCTTAAATCAAGAATTAGGATGGCGAGATTATGCAAATGCCGGGATGATACTACTAATATTAATGGTCGTTGTATTCATAATCGAACAGATCAGTGAATACTGCCGTCAGAAATTGACTTAGGAGGAGGCACAAGAAATGAATAATATGATTAACAAACAACTTGAGCGTGAACCTAATCGACGAGTATACTACATTACAATATTCGCTATTTTACTAGCGTTTCTAATATGGTCAGTAACAGGCGTACAATTCAATGGAATTGATAGTCGAGGCTCAACCATTGCTGGAAATATTATAACAGGAATCCTATCTCCAGATTTAGAATTTCTATTTGAATTCTCTGATGAGGGGGTACCATATTTATTATTTGAAACAATATGTATTGCATTTTTAGGAACAATATTTGGATCAGTACTAGCGATACCTGTAGCATTTTTAATGTCACAAAGTATAGTCGGACCAGTCCTCTCCTTTATTACACGTACATTGCTCGTAGTTATTCGAACAATACCATCCTTTGTATATGGTCTGATGTTTATTAGGGTTACGGGACCAGGAGCTTATGCAGGAGTATTAACAATGTCAATTACATCTATAGGTATGGTTTCGAAATTATACTTAGATACTATAGAAGAAATAGATGATGGAATTCTAGAAGCAATGGAGGCTGCTGGATGTAATACGTTTGAGAAGATTAGATATGGAGTTATTCCTCAACTCTTTACAAACTTCTTATCTACAACTATATATCGTTTTGATATGAATTTAAGAGATGCAACAGTTTTAGGTTTAGTAGGAGCCGGGGGTATTGGAGCGCCATTAATATTCGCAATGAACTCATATCGATGGAGTGAAGTTGGTTCGATTTTAATTGGATTAATAATATTGATTTTAGTTATTGAATTTATCTCATCTAAATCCAGAGAGAAATTAGCAAATGGATAATAGCTGACTATATTTAGCCAAGAGAGTTCTCCGGAATTTCCTTGGCTTTTTCTATTCCTTCCATTATATATGACGAATTTACAATTTAAGTGCAACAACAATAATAAAATAAAAAAAGATCCATAGTTTTCCTATAAAATAGATGTACCAACCAACTATTAGAAGGAGAAAGCTATGAATCCATACACACATCTT
>NZ_JBGQQX010000063.1:0-10684 GCF_045528525.1 Ruoffia sp. FAM 26255
TAAAGACTTGAGTTATAAAAGAATCGAAAAGCGACATTTCCCCCATGGGGGAAACCCTATACCTAAAAGTCTAATGGGGTATGTCTTTTGAATAACAATAGTGTTGCATTTGATTTGACAACAGAGGAAAAGAATTTAAAGAAAAAATCATGAAGTTACTATTGTTTGCTATGATACCTCGCATAGTTTTGGGCGAGGGGTACCTTTTAGAGAGAATCAGATTTAGCACTTGTAAATACCAGAACAACTGATATTACTTATGATTACGAACAATCAGGTGAGTATGAAGTTAGGCTAAAAGAAGAAGCAAAAATTGAAGGCGATATTTCTGAATTTATGATGCGTGCCTTGTTTGGTGAGTATTTAAATGATTGAACAATGAAGCAAATTGAATTATTGAATGCAACTGTACACTATGAAACCGTCGAAGATATGCGATAGTTAAGTGAAACAAAACAGTTGGAATTAGCCACTGTTTCAAATGAGGTTCGTCAATATGTTCGTGTCCATCTGTGTTCTGGTTCTCTACCAGTATTAGACCCTTACCATTTGAACGGAAAACCAAACTACATTAGTAACTCTTCCCCACTAAATGAACTCACGCATGACTATTCTAAAGATGATCGTATCGTTGCCATTCGAACAAGCCTAACTGCGATCGACGTTCTCAAATATCTATTACAAGAACGTGAAAATGAATCCGTGTATACTTTCTCACGTCATAACTTTTTCAATACAGTAGGAACAGCAGATTACAGTAGTTTAAAAATGACACATATTACGATGGATAACGTCAAAGCGACAATGGATTCAAATGAGAAAATTCTCTATTTCGATGCATTAGATAAACTTATTCAAAAAGGGTTTAATCATTTAAATATTCATTTTGAAGATTTCTATAATATTGCTTTGCAAACAGGAACTTCAGGGCTAAGAGAGTCTTTAAATCATTCAAATTTAATGACGAAGACAGAACGTATTGGTGTTTCCACAACTCGAATATTGACTTTCTTATGGCAATATATGCCTGAATCAGAACGAAAAGCATACTTAGATAAATATCAAGAACCCTTTAACTTAGCTAAAGGAAAACTTCCGATGAAGTCGGCTGAAGCTATTATTGAAGGTGAGGACCGTGGCCAATTAACCATTCTCAAAGATGATGAAACTGTTGATTATGATGACAACTCACAAAAATACATTATGGAGAATGAGAATAATGAAGAGATTTTACGTGCGGAATAGGTTATTAACGTAATGGGTGTAAACCTTCATTTAGAAGGCGATTTAAATAGTCATCCATTAATTCATTCACTATTAAATAAACGCTACATTATGCCTGACACTTCAGGTGGATTGAGTCTCAATGTCTCAACGCAATTGTGATCTCACCTAGTTGGGGCGAATTTCCTACATTTCATGCCCATGGAATGTTAGTGAGTGCAGCTGTTTTTCAAAATAATTCAACTTATAAAATTCAATCCGTTATCTATCAACTCATCAAAGATATCATTGCTAACTATTAAACAAATAAATACGGATTGAAATTCATTGAGAACTTCAAACCGTATTTTTTATTTATAATAAGTTTCGACGATTCTTTGAGTCGCTTCAACTGTATCTTCATATGTTCCAAAGGCAGTCAGTCGCATAAAGCCTTCACCATTAGCCCCATAGCCAGAACCTGGTGTGATGACAACTTGACTTTTCTGTAGTAATTCATCGAAATATTCCCAAGAAGATAAGTCTCTTGGTGTTTTCAACCAAATATATGGTGCATTTACCCCACCGTAGTGTTCAATCCTCGCATCATTGAAAGCATCAACCATATGCTGAGCATTACGTTGATAATATACAATATTATCCTTCAACTCTTTTTTAACTTCCGGTTCGAAAGTCGCTAATGCCGCGCGTTGAATGATATATGAGGTACCGTTAAATTTCGTTGGTTGGCGACGCGTCCACATGGCATTTAATGATTGACCTTCAATCACGAGTTCTTTTGGAATGACAGTATAACCTATACGCATACCCGTGAAGCCCGCTGTCTTAGAAAAGCTACGCATTTCAATCGCACATTGCTTAGCCCCCTCACATTCATAAATGGAATGTGGGATATGATGATCATGTATAAAGGCTTCATAAGCCCCGTCAAAAATTATGACACTTTTATGCTCAATCGCATAGTCAACCCATTGTTGCAGTTGATCTTTAGTCATAGCGACACCTGTTGGATTATTCGGTGAACAAATATAAATCACATCTGGTTGCTCGCCTTCTTCAAAATCTGGCACCGCTTGAAAGTGATTATCGATCGTCATCGGAATCGTTATTAATTCAGACCAACTTTGACTCATAGCGTCATAATTTCCTAAGCGTCCCGCCATAACATTACTATCAATATAAGTTGGATACGCCGGATCACCAATCGCAATCTTAACTTCCAGACTAAATAACTCTTGAATGGCTCCTGCATCTGTCTTCGAACCATCTGATATAAATAATTCATCTTCTGATAAATCAATATTCAATGTTTGATAACTATTCTCTATAATCGCTTGCTTAAGGAATGGATAGCCAGTACTTGGCCCATAGCCTTTGAAAGTTTCAGAATTCAACTGTTCTTGACTTGCTTGAGTCATTGCTTCAACTACTCCCCTTGGTAAAGGTTGAGTGACATCACCAATAGACAATTTGATAATTTTTGAGTCAGGATTGTCTTCTTTGAGTGCTGAAACTTTCTCAGCAATATGATTAAATAAGTAATTCCCAGGTAAGCGATTAAAATTCAGATTTATTTTCATAAAACTGCTCCTTTATCCTATCTCTTACGACTTTCTTTTACTCATCCATTCTTGTTGATGGCCTCTGGAAATGCGCATAATGTTCTCATATAAATCGGCTAACTCACCTTTTAAAGAATCATCTTCTAAGTAACTTTGTACTTTCTCGATAACGACCGCTTCACGGCCACTATCTAAGATTTCCATATTGTTCTCTAATTTAATCTCAGCTACTTCCTCAACCGTTTTCGTTCGTTCTTCAAATAACTTTACCAATTCGCGATCAATTCGGTCGATGGTTGCTCTTTGTTTTTCTAACATATTATTCCTCCTATGATAATTGACTTAAAAATACGCTTCCTAATGTATATCCTACTAATACCGCACTTGCGGCACTCCATAATAATAAGTAAAAACCATATAATAAAGCATCTTTAGCTGTGGTCCAACCAGATCCAATTGAGATAGCAATATAAGGCATTGCCGGTGGTGTCATGTATGCGAGTGACGCCATGAATCCAATTAAACTCGCAACGACTGCCACATTTATTGGTAAATCCACCTGTGACCCCGCAATTGTAATAACTATGGTTGTAACAACTGACACAGTTACTAAGTTTGATGAGAAATTTGTTTGCAAGGCTGCCCAAAGGATGAAGACTAATACCATTAATAATGGTGATAAGCCAACTAACAGTGGTGTTAAGAATGATTCGATTAAAGTAATTACACCCATATCAGGATTCGATAAGAAGCTACCCAAAGTGAGTGTCGCCGCTACGATCAGTAAGCTCGGCCAGAACACACCTTTAGAAATTCCCTCTTGTAACTTTACTAACGGCTTCCCATCAACATGAACCACTGCTAAAGCTAAAGCACCAATCATAGGTGGAAAAGCAATTCCTGCTGATTTTAGAAATGCTGCCACTCCAGGTAAGATAAAGCCTAATACTTCTGGTAATAACCATAAAGCAACTACTCCACTAAAGATCGAAACGACCGCTTTTTCTTTCTTATCTGCTTTTGGTAAATCTGATAATGAAGCAATCTCACCCAGTTTTACGCCAGATAAATCCATCCGCCAAATCCACTTTAGAGAGACTAAAAGAATTAAGAAAATTGTTAAACCGGCTGGCACTGCGAAACTCATATATTGACCATTCGTAATCGCCGTTCCGTAGGCCGTTTCATATAGCCCCATCGCAGTAATTGCGAACACGTGGTTAATAGGCGTCATAGCCGTTCCAATGGCTATTGAAGCATATAGGGCGACTAATAATTTCGAAGCTTGTTTATTCCCTTTTTCTAAACCAAATTGTGTCATAACCTCTTCATAGATAGGAAAAGCAATCATAAATAAGATCGTTGGTGAAACGAAAGTACTGATTAATAACATCACCGATAGAAAAGCAAAAACAAATCTCCAAGGACTTACTTGAGCCCAAGTACTATTAATTGCCCATGCTGAAACTCGCTTTAAAAATGATGTTTGTTCTAAGGCATGTGTCACTAAGAACGTAAAGAATAAAAAGACAAACGTTGTATTACCAAATGACTGCTGGAAAATTTGACCATAAGTGACTTCAGGTAGAAAACCTAAACAAATTAAACATAAAATACTTGGCCAATCGATGGCAACAAACAGCCATAATACCAGGCTACTAGCAAAAATAGCTAGAACTGAAAAGGTCACGGTTGGAATATTGAAAAAACCAATTTGCATCGCTGAATTCAATACAGCTAGAGCTAATATAAGTAGACTAATAACGATTGAGATTATCTTACTCGTCTTAAATCCTTTTGATATAGAAATTGACATTGTTTACACTCCCCTTTTTATAGCTTTTCAACAAAAAAACTGCTTAGCATAAACTAAGCAGTTCTCGAAACTGGCCATTTTAGGAGGTCCGCTTAATTTATACTCTAAGCGGTCAAGACACAACAATATCAAGCCACCATAGATATGAACTTTCGTTATACGTTCATACTAGGTGGTATGAACGCTATCTAAAGTAGCTAAAATACATTGATTTTAATGTATGGGATGATTGTTGCATGTTCCTAACCTCATTTCTCTGTTTCAAACAGTATACCTGACTACTCACACGAAATCAACATCAAATTCTAATAATATTTTAATTTATATTATTTTCATTATTTATTCTATGAAGCTACTCCCACTGGAACTTCATCAGGCACTTCAATACTTTCATTAAAGTTTTTGTCAGTGACATTATAATTAAATTCTACTTGCAATGACTCTGGCATGTCCGGATCAGGTTCAGATGCTGAAGCTTCTTCGAGTGTTTGAACATCCGAATCAACCATCACTTGAATCGCTGTAATAAAATAATCTTCATCCATTTCGATGGTAATTGTATAATTTAATCCATCAGCCAAAGCAATAGCTTGACCTTCATAATTTTCAATTTGATTACTAATCTCAACACCCGAATCCACTGTTTCTTGAGTCACAGTCATTCCTAACTCTTCTAAGGCTTCAAAGAATTCAATCCATTCTTCCTCTGTTTCGAAAGAGTTAATTGTGACAGTGTAGCCATTATCATTCTCTTCTACCGTCGTTTTCTCACTTAATAACTGATGCATCCTAGACGGAATATAATAACTACGAATTGATCCTTCGATGACTGATACAAGCATTTGATATTGAGTAGTAATTTGTTCCGCTGGCATACCGAGTACCGTAGTAAGGTCAGCAGTGACCCATTCACTTTCACCCTCTTTAGTAGAATCTTCTTCAAATGTGTACATTGTTTCATCGATGATATAATTTAGTAAGTGATATGTTTCATCCATTGTCGACCCATCGTTATGTTCAGCGTTCATCGTTGCGTCTAAATCAAAACCTACTTCAAGTTCGGGCGCTATCTTGACTTGAAGTCTTCCATCAACAGTGTAGTCCATCGTTCCTTCAGGATAAATTAAATCCATATTACCTTCAAAGTCACCTTTAAAAGATTCAATTTCTTTCAATCCATTAATCACATTTAACAAGACATCATCTGGAGCAAGTTCTTGTGCTTTTGCCGGTAAGGGCCCCATAGTTAAGACAACTAATAAAGTAACAAGTATGACGTTTATTATTTTCTTCATTTGTAAACGCTCCTATCTTCTTTGATACTTATATTATAAGCTTTATATAAACTAAAGTTCAAATATATCGAAGTTTTTGCATATTCAATATTGACTTTAATCATCAAATTCCTCAAACGGTGAACCACCTGAAGCGAATTGACTATTGTAAAGATTTGCATATTTGTCACCTCTAGCAATTAATTCGTCATGGTTCCCTTGTTCAACAATGTCTCCGTTTTCCATGTATAGAATTAAATCAGAGTTTTTAATTGTTGAAAGACGGTGAGCAATAACGAAACTTGTACGACCTTCTACAATACGGTCCATCGCTTGTTGGATGAGAATTTCAGTACGAGTATCGACTGAACTTGTCGCCTCATCAAGAATAAGAACTGGACGGTCTGATAACAAGGCTCTCGCAATCGTCACAAGTTGTTTTTGACCTTGTGAGATGTTTGAAGCTTCTTCGTTAATTTCAAAGTTATAGCCACCAGGTAAGTTCTTAACGAAATTATGGACATGAACAGCTTTGGCTGCTTCAATCACTTCTTCATCCGTTGCGTCTAAACGTCCGTAACGAATGTTTTCCATAATTGTTCCGTTAAATAACCAAGTATCTTGCAATACCATCGAAATTGAACGTTGGTAATTAGCACGACTATACGTTTTAACGTCCACACCATCTAAGTTAATCGAACCTTTATCAACATCATAGAAACGCATTAACAGCTTAACCATAGTCGATTTACCTGCACCTGTTGGTCCAACCAAGGCGACTTTTTGTCCCGCTTTTATATCGGCATTAAAGTCTGTAATGATGACTTGATCAGGATTATATCCAAATTGAACATGGTTAAATGATACATCACCGTGTACATTTTCAATATCTAAAGCATTACCTGTTGTTTGATCTTGTTCTTCTTCATCTAAGAATTCAAACACACGCTCTGCCGCTGCAAACATTGTTTGTAATAAAGTTACAATTTGAGCTAACTGAGTGATAGGTTGTGTAAATCGGTTAACGTATTGAGTGAAGGCTTGAATAACCCCGACACGAATCATACCAATAATTACAAGGTATGCCCCAACCATTACAACAGCAGCATAGCCAAAGTTTTGTAAGAAACGCATGAATGGGAACATGACACCTGAGTAGAACTGTGATTTCCACGCAGATTCTTCTAGTTTAGCATTATCTTTATAAAAGACATCAATAGCATTATCTTCTTGGTTAAATGCTCTAACTATATTTTGTCCTGAAAAGTTTTCTTCAATTTGTCCGTTGATTACACCAAGGGATACTTGTTGTTGACGGAAGTATTTTTGAGATACATTAATTAGTATACGAATTGTAATTAAACTAATTGGTACGACAATTAATACAACTAAAGCGAGTATCCAATTAATTGTAAACATAATAATCGCAATACCAAGCATTGTCATGATAGAGTTTAATAATTGAGCAAAACTCTGTGATAATGAAGCTCCAAGTGTATCGATATCGTTACTAATTCTTGATAAGACCTCACCATGTGAGTGAGATTCAAAATATTTCATTGGCATATTATCAATCTTATCTAACATCTTTTTACGTAAACCGTAAGTGACATTCTCCGTAACACCTGTCATTACAAAACCTTGAACCCAGTTGAAAATTGAACTCACTACGTATAAGGCTAATACTGTTAATAAGATTCTACCGATAACATTAAATTCAATCGAACCTGTTCCTTGAACTTCAGCTAATACACCTTCAAATAATGTTGAAGTGGCTTTACCTAATTCACGAGGACCAATAATATTAAATAATACAGAGAGAATAGTCGTAAAAAAGACAAGTAATATTGCCCATTTAAAATTCAATACTTCTTTAAAGATTCGAAGTAAGCTATCTTTAAAGTTTTTTGGTTTTTCTACGGCGCCTTGACCACGGGGTCCAGCAACTTTTGGTTGATTTTGTACTTTTTCTTCTTGTTGAGTATCTTTATCTGCCATTATTCTCCCTCCCTCTCTTGTTTAAATTGTTCTTCATAATTATCTAATTCGGCTTGAGATAATTGAGATGTCGCGATTTCGCGGTAAACTTCGCTTGTTTCCATTAATTCTAAGTGATTACCTAATCCAACAACTTTACCTTCATCTAGAACAAGAATTTGCTCAGCATCAAGGATCGTACTAATACGTTGAGCAACAATTATCATTGAAGCATCCGAAACTTTTTCACTTAAAGCTTGACGTAGTGATGCATCGGTCTTGTAGTCTAAAGCAGAGAAACTGTCATCAAAGATGAACACTTTAGGTTGTTTTGCAATGGCACGAGCAATTGATAAACGTTGTTTTTGCCCACCAGACACATTACCTCCACCTTGTGAGATACGCTCTTTAAAGCCACGTTCTTTTTCTTCGATAAATTCAGTTGCATGAGCAATATCAGCCGATTCATGCATCACTTCATCAGAAAGTGAATCAACACCGTATCCAATATTACTTTCAATGGTACCTGAGAATAGTACGGCTTTTTGCGGTACGTATCCGATGATATCACGGAGTTGTTTTTGACTAATATCTCTGATATCAACGCCATCAATCTTAATTGATCCCTCTGAAACATCATAGAATCTCATTAATAGATTTAAAATCGTTGATTTACCACTACCGGTACCTCCGATAATTGCTGTTGTCTTACCTGGTTCTGCAGTAAAGCTAATGTTATTAATTACATTATTATCTGCACCAGTAAATTTGTAACTGACGTTATCAAATTCTACGACACCTTTTGGTGATTCAATTACTTTTACGTCTTCTTTATCATTAATAGATAACGGTGTATCAAGTATTTCTTGGATACGTTCCCCAGAAACGATCGCACGCGGAATCATAATTGACATCATCGTTAACATAAAGAATGAGAAGATGACTTGCATTGTATAAGTGATAAATGCCATCATCTCACCTACTTGCATTAAGCCGTCACCAATACGGTGGCTACCTACCCAAATAATTAAGACTGAAATACCATTGGCAATCAGTAATAGGATTGGGTTCATTAATGCCATTGTACGACCAACAAAGATATAACTATTACGTAAATCTTGGTTCGCGCCATCGAAGCGCTCAGATTCTAAATCTTGTCGACCAAATGCACGAATAACTTGTAGCCCAGTTAAAATCTCTCTAGCAAATAAGTTCACTTTGTCAATTTGTTTTTGTAACACTTTAAATCTTGGTATAACAACACTCATAAGAATTCCCATAAGAACTCCGACAAGTGATAGGGCTAAAATCGTAATCCAAGACATTGAAATTTGTGATTGGAATACATAAATTAATGCCCCAATCGCTAACATTGGTGAGAATAACACAATTCTAAAGAATACTGTTACCACCATTTGTACTTGTTGCACGTCGTTTGTCCCACGTGTAATCAGTGAAGCCGTTGAGAATTTCTCCATCTCTTCATTAGAGAACTGAAGAACTTTTTCGTAAGATTTTGTTCTTAAAGTACTTCCGACTTTCGCACCAACGACTGCTGCTACATAAGCTGCAAGTGCTCCGCCACCGAATGCAACTAAGGCAATCAGTAACATTTGTCCACCTTGCGTTAAGGCGTAGTTAATTTGAGTACTACTTAAGTCTCCTCCAGCTTCTTCAGTTGCTTCTAAAACTGATTGAATCGCTGTTGAATGCACCATCGCAGGTCCGAGTGTATTCATTTTTTCAACGTACTCATCACGCATACCAGATAAGTCCATCACTTCTGAACTATCACTTTCTTGAGCTGTCGCTGCTAATTCTTCTTCAGACATCCCTGAGATTGTCTGATACATAGCTAAAGGAACTTCAAAAGATTCACTTAAAGCTGTCATCATTTCTTCATTTTCTTCAACGGAACTTTTAATTGTATAATTGCCGTTTCCATCTTGTGTATAATGCTCTTCAATTAATTCCTGTTCTTCAGGTAATAATAACATCTCGAATTCCGACATTGAATTGGCGGTCATTTTTAATGGTACTGCTAATTCCACACCTCTGTTTTGAATCCCAACGTCAACTAAGTTAGACGTATAAGTTGGTAACAAAAGCGTTGTGAATGCTTGTATAAAATGCGCAACAAGGGCAATAATAACCCATTTCCAATGAGGTTTTAAATGATTAATTAAATTTTTCATATAATATTACTATTCCTCACTTTCCTCTTTTATTTTATTTAAGACTTTTGTCAGTCGAGCTCCTGTATCGAGAAAGACACGGATCTCTTCTTCAGTAAACTCATCAAAAATAATTTTCATTGAGTTTTCCATATGTTGAATGGCTCGCTCATAATTTTCTTTTCCCTCATCTGATAATTTAAGAAAGATATTACGGCGATCATCTGGGTCATCTTCTTGAATCAGCCATTCTTTTTGAACCAAGCCTTTGACCGTTCTAGATATTGCTGGTGAAGATACGTTCATTAAAGTAGCTAATTCACGAGAGGTCAACATTTTATCTTCTTCTCGATGAGTTTTCCATACATGAAACAGTATCTTGAACTCGCTTTTTGACATCACTGACCGACCTTGAACTTCTGCAGCTCTAGAAAACATTTGCGACATGTTGTACATCTGATGCACTAAATGACGCTTTTTCACTATAACACCTCCTTAAATAACTTAACTTCGTTAATAGTTAACCTTGTTCCTGAACAATTCATACTTTTCGTTGAAAACATGTGCCAACTGCCTAACGGCAGCTTAAATTTACTTTTTCATTTTCACCTGTTAAGTGATGAAAAAAGAACCCCATTCTGATATGGTAAAGGTGTC
>NZ_JBGQQX010000064.1:0-10585 GCF_045528525.1 Ruoffia sp. FAM 26255
GTTCTTTCATGGTAAGATGTGTGTAGGCCATTTGTGGTCACTCTCCTAATTTTCGTGGTTGGAAATTTATTTTGAGTGTACCACAAATGGTTTATTTATTTTTCTAGCTTAATTTTACAATTCAAGATATATAATAAATATTATGCTTAGTTATATTATTATTTCGCTTTCATATATTACTTTTCATTCTAATGACTGGGGAAAGTTGATAGGATCACTTAATTATTATCCAGATATTATTAATCAATACGAAATTGCTATAAATATTCCTTCGACATTAATGGTTAATTACACACCCCTGCAACTTTTTATAATGACTGTAATAATGATGATTTTAATATTCTTCTTTTCAGGATTAATGTTGATGCTATTCAATATAATTAGACCAGGACTTGGACTGGTATTATACTCTGTATTCATATTCTTATATCTGGCAATCAGACACTTTAATAAATTTTATGGCTTTTATATTTCTGTCTTTTCTTGGATTTCTTTGTCAAATATTTCGACATCTCAACTTGACGGATACCCTACACTGAGCTTTGCCATAACAATTTTAGTTGTAGGAATAATAATAATGATTACTGCAATTTATTATATTGCTTATAACGACAAATTAAGGAGAAAACTAATTTTATGGAACAACTAATAGTTAAGAATGTGAGTCAGAAATTTAAAGATAAAGAGTTATTTTCAGATGTTAATTTAGAACTTTCCTCCGGACATATATATGGGTTAGTTGGGGATAATGGTAGCGGAAAAACAATTTTAATGAAATCGATTCTAGGTCTTATACCATTAAATACCGGTGAAATATGGATGGATTCCGATAGAATTGGAAAAGACATTGAATTCTCTTTAAACACTGGTTTTTTAATCGAGATACCTTCTTTTATTCTAGATTATAATCAATATCAGAACTTAAAATTACTCTCAGATATAAATGGGAAGATTGAAAAACAAGGTATTCTTAATGCGATAGAATCTGTTGGCTTAGATCCAAATAATAAAGAGAAAGTTAGAAACTTTTCTTTAGGAATGAAGCAGAGGCTAGGTGTGGCACAAGCAATTATGGAAAATCCAGAATTACTGATTTTAGATGAGCCCATGAATAGCCTTGATAAAAGCGGTGTTATTTTAATTAGGGAACTTATTATGAGTTTAAAGCAAGAAGGTAGAATAATTTTAATAACATCACATAATTCAGAAGATATTGATTACTTATGTGATTATGTCTTTGAAATAAAAGAGGGAAGTATTCAACAATCATTTTAATCTACATTTATATTACGAGGGCAAAGGACTCCATTTTGTATTGTACATAATCATTTAATAAAGATAATAAAAGAAGCCAGTACTGATGTGAGCATATCAGTACTGGCTACTTATTAATACGCTTGATATTTAACAATTTCATCAAACAAGGGAATTAAATACTGCTCTCGAATACGATAATCAGGTAATATTCCTGGTGAAGCTATGACGTTATAATTTTTAGAAGTATCAATGATACCTTCTAAATCCAAGTGATCCGCCAATTCTTCTCCTGATAAATAATAACGACTTAATGGGAAAGGACCTTGAGTATCAGCGATTAAATCATCTAAGGTTTGAGCTGTATAATTTAAAAAATGAAAGTCAGCTGGAAAATTTTCCGTAATATATTCAGCCACTTTTGCTAAATCCACTGGTGTTTCTATCCAATCTTCATAATCAGAGCGGGTATCAAAAGACATCTTCTGAGCATTCAGTTGAATGATTTTATTATCTACAATTGTCACTGAGTTTTCGTCAGCAAAGCTAAATTCTTGATAACCAGCCACTTTACCTTGTGTACCAGGTTGAATCAATGCAATATTACTTGGGTGGATACCAACATTTACAAAATGTTGATGGCCACAAATTAAACTATTGATATCTGGAAATTGTTCCATAAGCTGATACGCTTCATCTTCTCGAGAAGGATAAGTCCAAAGGTCTCCGGTCGACGGATGATTCGTTAATCCGCCATGATAAGCAACAATAATAAGATCAGACTCTTGTTTAACTTGGGAGATTAAACTATTCAATTCATTAATCGGTGGTTTAACCACCACATCTAATACTGACGAATGTGTAGCTAATTGACTGCATGCACCAGTAAGAAGTCCTATGACAGCAATCTTTACACCGTTAATCGACTTGATTGTATAGGGTTTAAATATTAACTGACCTTGATTATCATATAAATTAGCACATACATATTCAGCATCAAGTTTACTCACTTGCTTAAGCAGCCATTCTAAACCAAAATCTAAATCATGATTACCTGGAATCATAATATCATAACCTATCTCATTAGCTAATTCTACTAAAGGAGTGTATTGACTTTGGCTGTAGCCATAAGTAGCTAAAGGACTACCAATAAGAAAGTCTCCATTATCGATGAGTAAGCTTGCTTTTAAATCTTCCCTCACTTGTTTAAGGTTCGCTAGGCCCTCATCAACATATCCATGTACATCCGTTGTTGCGAGTATCGATACGTTCTTCATTACTCCACCACTTTCTAGCGTAATTTTTTACGAATTGCAGTACTGATTAAATCAATCAATACGACAACTACTATAATCCCAATTAATATAATACTAACACGTGCCCAATTACGTTGTTGTAGGGCAAATATAATGGGTGCACCGATACCTCCGGCACCCACTAATCCAAGTGTCGTGGCGCTTCGAACATTGATTTCAAAGTGGTTGAGAATATGAGAAGCTGCGATTGGTACGACTTGTGGCAGTCTTGCATATTGAAAGGACTGCATATTCGTCGAACCAGCAGCTACAACCGCTTCAACAGGAGTTTCGTCTACTCGGTCTAATTCTTCACTCACTAATTTACCAAGCATACCAATTAATTGAACACCTAAAGCCAATGCTCCAGCAAATGGACCTGGTCCAACTACTCTTACGAATAGGATAGCATAGATTAAAGCTGGAATTGAGCGGAGTAAATTCAATAATCCTCGACTCAACGTTGGAATTATTTGGAATCGCCCCCAAATAGACTTGGCACTCAGTAAGATAAATGGTAGAGATAGAACCGATCCTAAAATGGTTCCATAAAAAGCAATCACAACGGTTTCAAACATTAGATGGATTAAATCTTCGCTTGAGCCATCATATACATAGCTTATATCTGGTTGCAGTAAACTAATAAAGATATTCCAAACATGATTAAACTGTAAGTTAACAATATTTGAGTAGTCTAAACGTATGAATGAGTAAACGACCAGGAGAACAAGGATAATCAGTAGACTATAATTAATCAGTTTCTTTTTAGTCATTAGATAACCTCCCGTCGAATATATTCACTAATCCAATTTGTTGCTGACACTAAAACTAGAATAATAATGATGATTAAACTCACTCGACCAAACTGCATAAAGCTTAAAGCAGTATTTAACATCACACCAATACCTCCAGCACCAACGTAACCCAAGACAACAGAAGCACGTATATTCACTTCAAAGGCATACAAGGCGTATGCATAGACACTTTGTGATACTTGGGGCCAAATAGAGTTCACGGCGATTTGGAAACGCGTTGCACCAATAGATTCATCTGCTTCAATCGGTCCATCATCAATGGTTTCAATATTTGCAAAAATCAATTGTGACACCATCCCAAATGTAAACACCGCAATCGTTAAGACCCCTGTTAATTCACCTATACCAATAATCGCAACAAATAAAGCGGCTAAAAGTAAGTTGGGTACCGTTCGGATGAGACTAAAGAATGAACGGAAGATATAAGTAATAATATAGTTTCGTGTGACAATATAAGTGCCTAAAAAGGCTGCAGGAATCGCAAAGACAACGCCTAAGAATGTCCCTGAAACTGACATTAATATAGTCTCAATCATCGGTTCAACCAACTGATTAATGTAACTCCACTCAGGTTGTAAGAACCCCTGAAGAAAAATCGTTGCTTGTCGGTGATTCTCCATCACTTCAGTCCAATCAGCATCAATGACTGTTCCAGCACCTAAAAAGAGAATAATAATCAAGAATGTTAAGCCCATGTGTTTGAATAAATTATCATGAATGGTTTGTTTTAATTTCATGTTCGACCTCCATTCTATATGTTTGTTTCTTCTTGAATTTCTTGTTGAACGTCGCTTTCAATACGTGCCTCTATTGCTTCTTGACGAGCTTCTTTTTCAGTTTCAAAGATAGCTTTACCATAGATTTCACTAAGTTTAGCATCGGTAGCTTCTGAAGCGGGTCCATCAAAGACAATCTCGCCGTCTCGCATCCCAATAATACGTGAAGCATATTTACGAGCTAAGGGCACTGAGTGGATATTAATAATGATTGTGCGATTTGCTTCTTCGTTTAAGCGCTTGAAGTCATTCATGACTGTTTCAGACGTAACAGGATCTAAGGCAGATACAGGTTCATCTGCTAGAATTAGTTCAGCTTCTTGGACAATTGTTCTAGCGATGGATACACGTTGTTGTTGCCCTCCACTTAAGGAATCGCTACGAACTTTTAGTTTATCAGCTAACCCGACTTTTTCTAAAGCTTTCTCAGTTCGATCATAATCTTCTTTAGAGAAGAGACCAAGTAGAGTTTGCCAGTTATTGTAGTAGCCCAATCTACCTGAAATAACATTCTTTTGAACGGTATTTTTACGTACTAAGTTAAATTGTTGGAAAATCATGCCGATATTCCTGCGCATCTTACGTAAATCTTTTGCATTGGCTTGTGTGATGGATTCTCCATTAATAGAGATATCACCTTGAGTAATGTTGTTTAACCGATTTAAACTCCGCAGTAAAGTGCTTTTACCTGCTCCGCTTAAACCAATAATACAAACAAATTCTCCGTTATCAATCGTCAGATTAATATCGTTTAAACCTACGACGCCATTGTCGAATACTTTTGATACATTTTTGAATTCTATCATTGAATACCTCCGTTATAGTAAGTCATTAAAAAAAAGCCACCTTTCAACGATAACATCACGCGTGAAAGGTAGCCATCATAAATGTAAGGTTTAAAATTATTGAGCAGCAATCTCAGTGTATTCTGAGATTTGGTCATATACTGACTCATCTACTTCTGTATAGCCTTCGTGACTCCATAATGACATGATTTCAAGTCCTTCTTCTGAATCTGCCATTGTTAAGAATGCTTCTTTGATTGCTTCGCGTAATTCTTCATCCATATCTGGTTGAACAGCGATAGCGTCATTAGGAATTTCACCGTCAGTTAAATAAAGAACTTTTAATTCTTCCATTAAGTCGTTATCTGGGAAAGCACCACCGAATACAACACGCGCACCTTCGAATACGAATGCTGCATCTTGTTGACCGTTTAATACGGCTGTAATTTCACTTGGAATGTCATTAACTGTTGTTAAAGTCACATCACTTGTTACATCAATACCAGCTTCAATCATCTCTGCTACAGGATAGATATAACCTGATGCTGAATTAGGGCTTAATGTTGCGATTTTTTTACCAACTAAGTCAGTTAATTCTTCCATGTCACTATCAGCATGAACTAAAATTTCACCTTGGAATGAACCAGTCGTCTCACCTTCAACTGGTAAACCTGTTTCATCATCGAAGGCCCCTAATACAGATGTTAAGATTGCTTCAGCCGAGCCTAAGTCACGCGCTTGAACATAAGCAGCAGGTGGCATAATACCTAAGTCTACTTGACCCGATGCCATCGCTTGAACAATCGTCGTATAATCAGTTGCTAAGGTAACATTCACTTCACGACCTAATTGCTCCGATAAGAAATCAGCAAGAGGTTGTGCACGAGCTTCCATTGAACCATCGTTATTTGTCGGAACAAATTGTACTTCTAAAGCTTCTTCTTGAGCAACAGCAGCTTGGTTAGGTTGGACGGCACCAACTAAGCCACCTAATACTAAACTACTTAACAAAAGCGTTTTGATTTTCTTAAACATTGTATGAATCTCTCCCATTCTATTAATCTGTATTGATTATACGTTATAATTGTAAAGATTGTGTAAATTATATATATTATTTTGGTAAAGAGAGCAAAATTGTTCGCAATTTTACTATCAATGATATAAAAGTTTCAAGCTTTCCAAAAAAATGGTAACACTTACAAAATATTTATTATAATTTATTCAATTAAAGGGAGATACATCATATGGAAGATAAAAATTTAGTTCTGAATACATATGTATTCGAAGAACTCATGAAACAAGGGCAATTTCAGATTGAATGGTTAGAAAAAATCAAAGACTTGGGGATTCAAACAGTTGAGATTCGTCGTGAGTATTTACGTGATAGAAAAGAATTAGCCGAATTAAAAGGAAAAGCAACAGAATTGGATATGACTTTGTATTATGCAGTACCTGATGTCTTATTCCCTGGCGTATTAATGAGCAAAGAAACTTTGCGTCAATACTTTGAAGAATACAGCTCATTAGGAGCTAAACAATTCAAAAACGTTGCAGGTTATGATGAAGATATAAATGATGTGGATATAGAAATACTTAAATCTTTAATGACAGAATATGGTATTTTACACCTGACATTAGAGAACGATCAAGAAGATTACTCAACCTCTGAGAAGATAAAAGGGATTCTTGATAAACTAAAAGACGCCGGTATTAACGCTGGAATGACTTTTGATACAGGAAACTTCTTAGCAACAGGCCAGTCCCCATTAGAAAGTGCGAAAGCATTAAAAGATGATGTCACGTTCATTCATATGAAAAACATTAAAGCCGATACTAAAGAAATGACTCTGATTGATGAAGAGGATATCAGTATGCTCGAACTATTAGCTGTATTTTCAGAAGAAGTCAATCGGGCAATTGAATACCCATGTGGCGGTAATCCATTTGAGACGGAAAAAGGCGAAATCGAGAAATTAAAAAAGAAATAGTCAGAATTAAATAGTACTTTAAAACTGCAATTAATGGAATAATTGCAGTTATTTTTGTTAGAAAAACCAAATAAACATGAAAAAATTAAAATAAAACATCCGATGACTCGGATGAAAAAGAGTAAATTTTTATTAAAGATTTTCACAAATATATATGTAAATACTTAATTTAAAAAGGATGCTATTGTGAAAAATATCAAAAATTAATAATATAAAATAAGTTTCCTTATAAGAAAATGTGAGTCTTTAAAACTAAATATAAAGAGCTATTTATTTCATTTATCAGTTGAAAGTGCTCTTGTTTCCTATTATAAGCTCTTTAAAGGTTTCGGATTGCATTATTCACTTTCTAAAAAAGAAAGTTAAAAGTGAGCTATCCAAAGCAAATGGTTAGAAAAAATAGTTTATTAGAAGAAGACATGGAAATGGAACAAGTTAACTTAGGTATTATTGGATACGGACAACAAGGTGGATTCTATGGAAGTTTAGTCACTGAAGGTAAAGTTGACAAAATGGCAGTGGTGGCGGTTACAGATATTGATGAGGCTAAAGACGAGAAAATCAAAGCAGACTTTCCAAACACTAAAATTTATCGTCACTATAAAGAGATGGTTAATAGTGGATACGGTGACGCAGTATTGAAAGAGATACCACATTACTAACACCCTGAAATGGCGATTTATGCTTTGGAAAATGGTTTACACGTATTAAACGAAAAGTCAGCAGGTGTATATACAGAACAGGTTAAAAAATTAAACGAAGTTGCAGAGTCTAAAAAAGATGAATTTTCTTATGCAATTATGTTCAATTAACGTAATAACCCGCTTTATCAAAAAATAAAAGCGATTGTAGAGAACGGTGAAATCGGAAATATTCGTCGGACGAATTGGATCATTACAATATAGTGGAGACCACAAGCATATTACGATTTGAGAAAGCAAGCGGACATTGTCTTAGTAGATGAAGCTCATCTTCTATTATCAAACAGGGATGCCTTCAATAACTTTAATTATCAAAATCACCTTGAATAAATTAAGTGGGGGTGAGGCAACACGGGTGGCTATGGCAGAGATGTTTGTCAAAGCAAGTAATGTATTGATTCTAGATGAGCCAACTAATTTTATCGATGTTTTACGATTGAAGCTTTAGAAAGCTTTATCCAGAAGTATTCAGGTACGGTTATTTTTACATCTCATGATAAGGAATTTGTGAGCCGAGTCGCTGATCCAGTGTATCAAATAGATGAAGAAAAGCTCATACATCTTCCTTAAATGAGATTCCAGTGACTAAAAGAGTGACTACCGCCAGCGAAATGTACCAGCGTTGCAAAGTTTTGTACCACCCTTTGCCATGAAATGTACCAGTCATTGCCAACCTGTTTACCACTTATTAACTTCTGTATAATTAATGTGCATGCCTACGGCATTTAAGCCTAAAGCATGACATTTATTATATGGAGGTTTTTTTATGTTCCAATATAGGAAAGTATTGGAGATGAGGTCTGATGGTTTTTCTCTTCGAAGTATTCGTGCAGCTACTGGTCACTCAAGACAAAAAATAACGGAAGTCATTCGACTTGCGGAAAAAAAGGAGGTGACACTGCCGTTAACAGATGAGATGACAGATAAATGGCTAGAAGAGTTTTTGTATCCTGAAAAAACGATGGAAGGATCAGGTTACCGACCGATTGACTTTGAATACATTCACAAAGAGTTGGGAAAGAAGAATGTCACTTTAACACTGCTTCATCATGAATATGAAGTGCAGTGTCGAGCAGAAAACGCTATTCCCTATGCCTATCGCAGTTTCATTCGTCATTATAGAAAATATGCAGAAAAACATAAGGCAACGATGCGAATCAAACGAAAGCCAGGAGAAATTTTAGAAGTCGACTGGGCTGGATCTACCGGCACTTTAATTGACCGAGATACTGGTGAGAAGGTGAAAGTCTATGTATTCGTAGCGACATTTCCTAGTAGTCAATTGTCCTACGTTGAAGGTTTTTTATCAATGAACTTAACGTCTTGGATCACAGCCCATAGACATGCTTACGACTATTTTGGGGGTGTGAGTGAAGTTCTAGTCCCTGACAACTTAAAAACAGGGGTTCAGGAAAATACGCGAAAGCAATTAGTACTAAACCCTACTTATAAAGATATGGCGAATCATTACGGCACATTCGTGATGCCAGCTCGAGTAAAATATCCAAAGGATAAAGCTTCAGTAGAAGGGTCTGTACGCACAATCTCGACTTGGATTATCGCTGCCATGAGGCACACTCAATGCTTCACTTTAAAGGAATGGAATGACGTTGCCAAAGAAAAATTAGAAGAGTTCAATCATCGTGATTTTACGAAGCGTGAAGGTTCCAGATGGTCAGCATTTTTAGAAGAAGAGAAATCGTACCTTTCTCCTCTCCCACCAACACCTTATCAGATGTCTGAATGGTTAACCGCCAAAGTTCAACCAGACTATCATATCTCTGTTAAAAGTCAGTTTTATTCTGTTCCTTATGAATATATCAGTCAACAGGTAGATGTGAGAGTTACAGATCATCTTATTGAAGTATTCTACAATCATTTGAGAATCGCTTCTCATTCACGATTATATGGGAAATATGGCAGGCAGTCCACTAACCGAGATCATATGCCAGAGAACCATAAATTATATACGGATCAAACCCCACAAAATGCCATTGCATGGGCAAAAGATATTGGACGATCTACCTTACAAGTGGTCGAATTAATTCTAAAAAACGCTGCCGTTGAACGACAAGGTGTTCAGTCCATTTTCACTCTTAAGAAAGTGTTACGCAAACACACAAAGTATGAATTGGAAAAAGCCTGCCAGACGGTACTGGACGTCACAGAAAGACCGACGGTCTCTCTTGTTAAAACAGCCCTTAAAAATAACCAGAAGCAGATAAAAGAAGAACAAATGAAGAAAGCAGTAGATAAATTAACTCAGAACCATGGATTCACCCGTGGGGCTAGCTACTATGGAGGACGTTTAAATGATGAATGAAGATACGATAACAAAGTTGATTGAAATGAAAATGAGTGGCATGGCAGAGGCCTATAAGCAACAGGCACAAAACAAGCAATATAACGATTTGGGCTTCGAAGATCGCTTTAAGCTTTTAGTAGACAGCGAACATTCTCGTCGCAAAAGTAATAAGCTTCAACGCTTAATAAGGCAAGCTGCATTCGAAGTTCCTTCAGCATCAATTGAGGAGATTCAATATTTCGAAGACCGACGGTTACCAAAAGAAGAGATCTTACGCTTAGCTTCTGGGTTGTACTTAGAAAATAAGAATAACATCATTCTAATGGGAGCAACTGGGGCTGGGAAAACCTACTTAGCCTGTGCCTTTGGTATAGCTGCTTGTCGTCAATTTTATAAAGTACAGTATGTTCGCCTACCTGAACTTCTAGATGAGTTTAAAATAGCAAAAAATCAACCAGATGACAGCTATAAGAAATTAATGCGTAAGTATACGAAGAAAGAACTACTCATTATTGATGAGTTATGGAAAGCTTCTCATAATTCATCTTATGAAAAGTTAAATATTATGTAAAGTAAGGCGCTGAAACTCTAATTTCAACGCCTTTTGAAGTAAGTTTCTTTTCATAATAAAGAGTCTTAATTCTCATATTTTTAACTCTAAATAAA